>JAEZMC010000200.1 GCA_023435805.1 Bacillota bacterium
ATATTGTAGCGGCGCTGATGTACTGGCTGATATGCATTGTCTTTGAACGATTGGTGATTTTGAGTGAAAGGCGCCTGCGCCATCATGAAAGGGGTGTCAGTAATGGTTGAAATCAGGAATCTTCATAAAGCTTTCGGAAAGAACAAGGTATTAAAGGGAATCAATCTGGATGTTGAGCCTGGCAGCGTAGTAGCAATCCTGGGTCCCAGCGGTTCGGGGAAGTCCACCCTTCTTCGGTGCATCAACCTGCTGGAACGCCCCCAGTCAGGAACCCTGAGGATTGGCGAATCCTGCATAGACTATCAAAAGGTCCACAAAAAAGAGGTTCTGGAAATACGCCAAAAAACCGGGATGGTGTTTCAGTGTTATCATCTTTTTGCTCATAAAACTGCGCTGGAAAACATCACTGAAGGCCTGTTTGTTGTAAAAAAGATGAATCGAAGGGCAGCAACGGAAACTGCTTTTCAATATCTGGAGAAGGTTGGGCTAAGAGATAAGGCGGATCATTATCCGGCGCAGCTTTCGGGCGGGCAGCAGCAGCGCATTGCAATTGCACGGGCACTGGCATTGAATCCGGACGTCATCCTGTTTGACGAGCCGACCAGTGCGCTGGATCCTGAGCTGGTGCAGGAAGTCCTGAGTGTGATGAGGAAGGTTGCCAAAGAGGGCATGACTATGGTCGTTGTGACCCATGAAATGGGTTTCGCCCGTGATGTAGCGACGGACGTGGTCTTTATGGACCAGGGAATCATCATTGAACGCGGACCGGCAGATGACTTTTTCAGAAATCCAAAGGAAACAAGAACGAAACAATTTTTAGCCCAGATCATACCGGATAGCTATGTTATATAGAAATAGATGTATAGATGTATCAAATCATCTCATCCGGCATGGAATCTGCCGCCTCATTTCAAGTGAAGCAGTCATAGATTGAAAACGCTTATAGGAGCCGGTATGCTATGTTCGTTTTAACAGCTTCAATGCGGATAGTCCGATGGAGATATCAATCCAGAACATAAAAAGGATACGGTTGTAAAACCATACATGATCGGCGAAGCCCATTACCAGCAGCCCCAGTGCAGCTGAAAGCGACGCAATCAGGATATATACTGCTGCCGGATTTTTCTTCTCACGTACGGCGATGATAGTATTTCTGGTCATTATGAATTTCAGCATGAAAAAAGTCAGAATCGCGAAGATTCCTGCTTCCAGCCATATCTGAATATAGAGATTATGAGTATGTGCGACCCTGGTCAATCCAAAGCTCTTATATCTCTGGAATATTGTACCGGCTACATTGGTACCCAGTCCGACACCGGTAACCCAGTAGTCCTTCAGCATGAACAGGGCCGAATTCATGATTTTCTGCCTGTATAATTTGGAGGTATCATTGGGGTTAAATACCGATAATGCTCTTTTATAAATGGATGAAGGCACAAATGGCAGAGCAATAATACCGAGGAGGATGAATATTGGGATGAACTTCTTATTCCACAGAAATACAAATACAAACATCGCTATTGCCAGTGCACCCCATGCGGATCTGCTGCCTGTTTTAAACAAAACCAAAATGACCGGAAGCAGCAGGATGACCCAGAATGCCTTATTCACCAGCTTTTTTTCATTTAATATGATTGCTCCGAAGAAGGGTATGGATAAAACCAACAATTCTCCGTAGATATTGGGGTTTCCCATAGTCGAAAACAGTCTCCCGCCCAGATCCTGACTGATTATCAAATCGGTTTGGGCTGGATTGACAGCAATCCCGACCACCTTCCATTGATAAATACCGTACACAGCCGTCAGAAAGATCCCGAAGGCAACCAGCTTAATCAATATATTTAAATCATCTAATGTATTTATGGAGCTGACCACAAGGATCATAGCGATAAAGGTGATGCCATAGAATACAATTGAATTCAGGCTTTCCTTCGGGAAAAGGGACGTGATGCCCGCCAGAAAAATGGTGAAAAAGAACAGTATTGCACTGTAGTCAATATGAGCTATCTCAAATCTGGTCTTCGGAACAATCACAAGCTTTAGTAGAAAGACTGCTAATAGCAGTAGCACCAGCATCACGCCATATTTGTTATACCACTTATGGTCAGGTATGACCATCATGAATATTAAAACAAGGCAGATGAGGATGTGGAGCTTTTCACCAACGTATTTAAAGAGCCGGATCAGAACACTGTTCTCAAGAATAGAAGTCCATCGGGCAAATAAACGCTTCAGGAACAGGAACGGACCATTCAGAACTCTGTCAAGGACAAAAAAGAAGATACTGTTGATCCAGTTGAGCTGATAATAGTCAGAGCCTCTGAAATAAGAAAATATTCTGCTGTTATTTACTGCATTCATGAAAAATCGTTTCATACCCGTTACCTTAATTTTGTACTTTACTGACGGCCGAAATTCTGCCGGAATTCAGCATGCTGTTCCCTGCATAAAGTGATACTGTCATTCCTACGGAGTATACAGATTTATCGATGGAGATACCCGTGTTACTCAAAATACCATCAGCCTCCATTGTGAGATACAGCGAGGAATATCCTTCGCGACTTGAAGACACCAGTTGTCCGTCTGATGCACTTTCCCAGAATATGGACGGACCCGGTTCGATCTTTACCACCTTACCGAAGTCAGAGTTCTGGATTGTCTCTCTGACGGCATCTCCTGCTTTGATCGGGATGATGCTGCTGTCGGAAGTGCTTTCCAGATAAAAAGTGATCAGAATTTTCTCCTTATTCGCTGTAGGTGCTGCTATATTTGCTATTGAAAATTTATACACTGTTCCGGCAACAGCCACAAGCAAAATAATGATAATTGCTATACCTATCCACGTAAATTTTCTTTTTGGCATATCGATCCTCCTTAAACCTTGGACGCATCGGTAATTCTTCCATAAAAAACAGAGGTACCGGCTTTGAGAGTTACTAACTGCCCGATATAATAACGGGATCCTCCTATTGT
>JAEZMC010000363.1 GCA_023435805.1 Bacillota bacterium
CGGTGAGGTGGAAGTCCCTTTCTGAACCTGCATTTTGTCCATTGCCTTGATTGCTTTATTGATTTGTACAATTGCCGTGTTTTGTTTATCCAGCGCGGCCTGCATATTTTCCATGGCCGTGGACACACCGTTGTAGCCCTTAGTCATTTCGGCGATAGCCGAATCGATTCCTTTTACGCCTGACTTCATTTCATCTTTCGCTTTATCCATTTCAGCCAGGCCTTCGTTCATTTTATCGGCGCCGGTCTGGATCCCTGACTGAATTTCTTCAATAACCGCAGGCGTCTTGTCGGCATACATCCTTGCAGCAAAATTCTTGACCCTGTCTGTTATATTGGTAACATCCGCACTTTGTAGGCTTTTTAGCACATCCTCCGGAAGCTTCCCTTCCCCTGTCATGTCAAATTTTACTTCACCCATTTTGCTAAAATCAGGTATCTCTACATCCTTCATCATTTCTGCAAATTTGGGGTTTTCCTTGAGCTTGGCGAAATAATCGGTCAGCTCCGCTGCTTGTGTTATTTTCGGCGCTTCGGGCTGGGGAAGCATACCCATAAGATTGTCCTGCACCAGCATTCCTGCCTGGGAAATAAAGCCGATCATTATTGCCGGAGAGACCGCCGTACCGATTGAACGTATAAGGGACAGCGACGCAAGCGCTGAATTGGACTCCTCGCTTTTCGTCTCCCGCAGCATCATGTAGTTTAGCGGCGCGCCCATTGTAAAGCCCAGGCCCAAACCTATCAGCATCAGGCTTGCAAACACCGTAACGATGCTGGGATAGGGTATGGTAACATAAATAAGGAAAAGTGAGCCGATGACGGATACAAGGAACCCTGAGGCCAGTATTTTTTTCACGCCGAACCTGTCGATCAAGCCGCCGCTGACAGGTGCCGCGACACCTGCAAAAATACCCAGGATAGCCACGAAATATCCCCCGTTACCGGTCGGTATTTTCAGTGTATTCTCTGCAAACTGCGGCACGAACACCATGCCCATCATGCTCAAACCTACGATGAAGGAAAGAACAAGTGTGATGACGATTTGCCTGTTTGTAAAATAACCGAGATTGAGGATAGGATCCTGCGCTTTTTTCTCGACGATGATGAACAGCGGTACCATCAGAATAAATGCAATCAGGTACGGATATACAGCAGTACTTGTAAATGTGGCACTGAAATCAAAAAAGTCGATGCCCTTCAGTCCATACAACAGCGCCAGTATCATGGCAACAATGACAAGCGTCCCGAACTTGTCGATCCTTTTTACTTCACTCATCCTGTGATTGGGCAGGAAGATGAAGCTAAAGACCACGATGGCAAGGCAAACCGGTATGTTGATATAAAACAGCCACTGCCAGTTGTCGTTGCCGGCAACATTGAGGATTGCGCTGCCTGCGGTTGAGCCAAGAATATTGGCAATACCGTATACGCCGCCGATAATCCCCAGTGCCATACCGCGCTTTTCTTCAGGGAAGCTGGTGCCGAATTCCGCCGTGGCAATAGGCATAATTCCGCCTCCGCCCACAGCTTGTATGACACGCCCCACCAGCAGCAAGGTAAAACTGCCCGCACCTGCGGAAATGGCGCACAGAATTGAACCGACTCCAAACAAAAGTACGCTGGTGATATAGATGTATTTTCTCCCCAGCCTGTCGGCAAGCTTGCCTGCAACTGGGATAACTGCCGCGTAGGCAAGCGTATAGATATTGATCATCCAGATTCCTGTAACATCATCGACGCCGAGACTCCCTTGAATGATCGTACGCGCCGGTGTGATTATTCCGGTATTGAGTGCTCCTATAAAAAGTCCCAGCAAATAGAGCACCATGATTAAGCCAAACCGTTCTTTTTTTCCAGTTCCGGGTTGATGACCCGCTTCAATGCTATTCTCCGTTTTCATTGAACCCTCCTTATTTTTATATCGATTTCCATTTTCACTATCTTATGTGAACATCGTTCATTTTGGAACAAAAAAAAACCTATTCTAAAAGTTTTTCTACAACAACGCTTATCGCTTGGTATTCAAATCCATCTTCCATGCAATAGGAAAGGAAAATTCGTGTCAGCGCGCCTGCGATGACCTGTTCGTGCTCAACTGCAACTGTCCCGTGAATCGCTTCAAGAATCTTCTTTTCAAGCTGCTCACGAGTTTTTTGCCTTTTTTCATTAACACGCGACACATTCAAGCTGCCGAGCTCGACCATGCTCTCTTCAATAAGCCAGATACCGTGCATGGAATGGGAAAACACGGAGATTTCCTCAAATATGGCCTGCAGTTTTTCAGTGCAGCGGCCCGGGCTCCGGATACTGCGGTCAATTTTTCTCAGCGCCAGCTCCCAGTCATTCCTGATTAAGGCTGAAAGCACCTCCTGCTTGGAGGAAAAATAGTTGTAAAAGGTACCTGTCCCGATACCGCAGCGGGCGGCAATACCTCTGATATTCACCGTGTCATAGCCCGTCTCCGCTATCATTGAACGTGTCGCGGCAAGTATGTCCTCTCTGACGTTATGCAATGTTTTTGGCATTTGTCCATCCTCATTTCCCTCATGCAATGAACAACGTTCATTTTAGTATATTACACAAATAACCGATGTGTCAATATCTGTATGTGTAGTTTTCAGATTTTCAGAAACTCCGCTGCTCCGCAGCCTTCCGCAGTGCTCCAAGGTCCTTTAGCTGTACCGATGCCCTGTGGAAATCGATCAGTCCGTCATCCCGCATTTTACACATTTCACGCGACAAGGACGGGCGTGATACGTTGAGGTAATCAGCCAGTTCATTTCTGTTCATTGGCAGCATGAAAATCGTCTGACCCGTTCTCTTATGCTGTTCAAGCAGGAAGCATGCAATCCGGCCTCTCATGCTTTTTATGGACAGGTACTCCAGTTTTTTGCTTAACGCCATCGCCTTCCGGGAAAGTATGCCAAGCATGTTCATGACCAGCGTCCTGTGGCTGGAGCATGCTTGCTCGCATTGACCGAGAATTTTGTCGGGCGGTATGTACATGACGGTACATGATGTCTGAGCCACCACTGTTGCAGGCCATTTATCGCTGCCCGAAAATGCAGCCATTTCTCCAAAAAGCTCTCCGGGTTTCAGCATGGCCAATATTACCCTGTTGCC
>JAEZMC010000063.1 GCA_023435805.1 Bacillota bacterium
GCCTTTGCCACGTCTTCCACCCCCAGCACCACATACTGGGATATGGCGCTGATGTGAGGATTGGGGACGGATATCAACCTGTTGTTTTTTACGGCATTAACCGTTTGCAGGCTCTTGTCGCCCTTCAGCCTGTCAATCATGCCCTGCAGTGAGTTGCTCTGATCGTAGTACCAGGAAGGTAAAACGATGATATCCGGATTGAATTCAATTATTTTTTCCTTTGAAACCTGCGGCCATCCTTTCATACCGGCTCTGGACACCGCGTTGATCAACCCTGCCCTGCTGAAGATATCGTCGACATTGGTACCGATCCCGCTGCTGCCCATTTCACCGTAATCCATCACCACCAGCTTCTCCTCCGGTCTCAGTTTCGCAAGCTTCTCTTCAACCGTCTTCAGCTTGCTGTCCATCCATTCCAGCATTTCCCGGCCTCTGTCATCCGCACCGGTGATTTTCGCCAGCTCCGCAATAACAGCTTTTTGCTCCTCAATATTGTTGGGTGTTTTAAAGGTAAACACATTGATACCGGCATCCCTTAATTGCTTAACATAATTGACATCCGCCCAGGTGTCCAGTATTACCAGATCCGGGTTCATTGCAATCACATTTTCCACCTTGTCCATCGTTGCTCTTTCGGATATCTTTGCGGCTTCACCGGCCACATTGGAAATAGCGGGGTCATCCGCATACTGGGTCAGTGCAAGTATTCTGCTTGTATCAACCAGTCCGAGCACCACCTCGTCCGATCCCAGCGTCAGCGAAACAATGCGTTGAGGCTCGCTGGGTATGATCATTTCATAGCCGTTAGCATCCGTGACCTTCATGGGGTATTTCTGCACCGCACCGGCTTCCTGCGTATCAGCCGAAGCTTGGGTGACTTTGGAGGGCTGGCTTTCCGTAGTGCTTACTCCTTCCGCATTACCATCTGAAGGAGATGCAGACCTTCCGTCTGTATCTCCACAGCCGGTAAACAGTATCACCAGCATTATTATGGTCAATACAGCCATTGTGCTTTTTCCATATTTGGTTTTCATCATATGATCCACTCCTGATCTTTTGCGTTTGTTATCATCCTGCATTGCTGTTCACATACCGGAACAGCATTCAATCAACATTCAATTCCTTTTCTTGCAGGGATTCCTTTCTCGGAAGGATGCCTGACAGCTCTTATTTCAGATACATAATCCGCCAGAGCCACCAGCTCCGGCCCGGCTCCTCTCCCGGTCAAAACCAGCTCCAGGTTATCCGGCTTCTGTTTCATAAAATCTATCACGGCATTCTCCTCGAGCATACCGGAATGGATCGCACCCAGAACCTCATCCAGTATGATCAGGTCATATCCGCCTCCGGCTGCCGACTTCACTGCGAATTCCAAAATACTGTGCTGCTGAGCAGCCGCTTCCAGCTTTTCCTCCGCGTTCATTTCCCAGGTGAACTTTTTTGTTTCCGTTCCCCGGTATAGTATAAAGCCCGGCTCCAGAGCCTTTAAGCTGACCATTTCACCAGTGGGTGAGCCTTTCAGAAACTGTACCATCAGCACCTTCAAACCCCTTCCGCAAGCTCTCACCCCCAGACCGATCGCAGCGGTCGTCTTGCCCTTGCCATCTCCGGTATAGATATGTATCAAGCCTTTCATGTCACGATCCATCCCTATTCATCATTTTTAGTTATCCCTGTAAGTTCTGCTTCAGCCAGGCAGCTGATTTCAGATGCCTGTCGCGTCCTTTCAGCCATACAACAAAACAAGCCTCCCGACTAAAGCGTCAAGAGGCTTTCATATACATGTAACGATGTTCGATCGACATCCCATGCACCCCCTATCACTCGTAGAGTTACGGTGTTACGGCACAGGCAGGTCTTCTGGCTCAAGTATCATCACCCTGCCGCTCCTTCCCGGTTTCCCAGTGGCATGCGACAGGACTCCTCTTTTACAGCGGCGGGACCGCGTGGGATTTTAACCCACTTCCCTCTTCAGACATTTTCATTCCGGCGTTGGCCGGCAGCCGTTCAATAGTCCTGCACAATTCACGAAATGCCGCAGGAACATGAATGGCAATATCATCATGTCTTTACACATCAGCATGGTGCTGATACCTGTACCTTATTCAATTTGTACATATTTAGTGTATACTAATCACTCAAGCTTTTCAACTGCTATTGCATATTTGCTCGGTCAGCTGTTTATTTCACCGAGCTTGAATTTGTCATGAATAGCTACAACGGCACGTTCCGCGTTTTTTAAATCCACAAGCACCGATATCTTCATTTCGGAGGTAGTGATCATGTGAATATTGATATCCGCGTCATACAGCGCTTCAAACATCATGGTGGCCACGCCGGGGTTGTTCACCATGCCAACGCCCACCACAGAGACTTTTGAATATTTGTCAGAATGTTTAACCTCAGCTGCGCCGATAACAGCAAGATTATCGCTGATGACGGCCAGCGCCTTCTGCAGGTCGCCTTTCCGGACAGTAAACGAAATATCCTTTTTGTCTTCCCTCCCAATGGACTGAAGGATCACATCCACATTGATCCGTTCCCGGGAGAGAAGAGAAAACAATTTAAATGCCATACCCGGTTTATCTTCTATGCCTATGACAGCAATCCTGGCTATATCATTATCCCGCGCGACTCCTCTGACAAGCATTTTTTCCACTTTGCCTACCTCCTTTATAACTGTGCCCGGCGTTTTGTTCAAGCTGGACCGGACTACCATGTTCACACCATACTTTTTCGCCATTTCCACCGACCGGTTATGGAGTACATTCGCACCCAGGCTGGCCAGTTCAAGCATTTCATCGTAGGAGATGTCCTCCAGCTTGCCGGCGTTTTTGACGATCCTGGGATCGGCTGTGAAAACGCCGTCCACATCGGTGTAAATCTCACAGAGATCCGCCTTTAAAGCTGCTGCCAGTGCCACTGCGGTCGTATCGGACCCACCTCTGCCAAGGGTGGTGATATCCTCGTATTTGTTCCAGCCCTGAAACCCAGCCACAATCACAATGTTTTTGTTGTCCAGTTCCTTGAATAAACGTTCTGTATCAATATTCTTGATCCTTGCGTTTCCATAGTTGCTATCGGTGGCGATACCTGCCTGGTAGCCTGTTAGGGAGGTTACATGACAGCCTAGCTTTTCAATTGCCATGGCAAGCAGCGACATTGAAATCTGTTCTCCCGTGGAAAGCAGCATATCCATTTCCCGCTTGGACGGAGATGCATTGATTTCTTTTGCCTTTGCAATCAAATCATCCGTTGTATCCCCCTGTGCCGAAACCACAACCACCATGGAATGTCCTTCCCTGTATGCTTCCACTACTCTGGCGGCAACATTGGTCAGCCTTTCGGCATTTGCAACAGAGGTGCCGCCATATTTCTGAACAATAAGACTCACGTTTCCACACCCTCTCTATTAAGGAAAACTCAAACTAATCTTCCTCTATTCTTATAACGTTTGCAACTTCTTTAATTGAGCCGATTCCGCTGAGCGCATTCACACAACCGGAGAGCTTCGCTTCCGTTGCCCTGGCCGTAGTAAATGCCAGTTCATCGGCCGGCTCGTTTTTATTCGGCCTGACATATTCAACGCTGCCAAATACTTTTTCTATATATCTGGCCGCTTCGCCGGCGTTCCGAACGATCACCCTGACAAAATACCGGGTCTCACTGTCAGAGAAGGCAACCATATTGTCATATTCCTTCTTGATCCACACATTGCTGGCACTGCTGTCCGTATGCTTTGCGATGTCGATGATATCCGCTACCACGGCGCTGGCTGTCGGAAGCTTACCCGCCCCCCGGCCGTAAAACATGGCGTCTCCGATGGCATCTCCCTTTACCACGATCGCGTTGAATACATCCTCCACATTAGCCAGCGGGTGGTTTTTGCTGATTATGGCAGGAGATACCCTTGCAAAAATCCTGCCCTCTTCTCTCCGGCTGACCGCCACCAGCTTGATCACCGAATCCATTGCCTCTGCATACTGCATATCGGCAAGGCTGATCCTGGTGATTCCCTCGGTATGGATGCTTTTATAGTCAACGAATTCATTATATGCGATGGAGGATAATATGGCAATTTTTCTACACGCATCATGTCCTTCAATATCCGCAGTAGGATCAGCTTCGGCATAGCCGTTCAACTGTGCGCCTTTAAGCGCATCGGCGAAATCCCTTCCTTCCCTGCGCATTTGAGAAAGTATATAGTTGGTTGTGCCGTTCAGAATTCCGGTGATCCCGTTTATGATGTTCGCAGCCAGGCATTGGTTCAGCGGCCGGATAATTGGTATGCCCCCGCCTACACTGGCTTCAAAAAGATAGCTTACGCCATTGTCTGCCGCCATTTGCAGCAGTTCCGGCCCATGGGTAGCCACAAGCTCCTTGTTGGAGGTTACAACGTGTTTTTTCGCTGCGAAAGCCCGTTTTGTATATTCATAGGCGATCCTTACGCCTCCTATCGTTTCAACAACCACACGTATATCCGGATCGTCGAAAACATCTCCGGCATCCTTGGTTAAAAGCCCTTTGTCCGGTCCTTCCGGAATATCTCTTATATCCAGAATTCGCTTCACCCTGATCTGTTCTCCTGCTCTTGTCTGTATGCTCTGGCTGTTCTTACGTATGACCTCTGCTACACCCGAGCCTACAACTCCATATCCAATAACTGCCACTTCCATCGCTGCAATTCCTCCTCGAATACACAATATCTATTCTCTCGCCAGTATCTCCTGTCTGCGCACGCCTTCAATCCCTCCGATGTTTTCCATCAATTCCCTGATATCCATACTCATACCGCCGGTTTCGATAGAAATGGTGACATCTGCAAGTCCGTTTATCGGGACGTTCTGGTTAATGGTGATGACGTTTGCCTTGGACTGTGCAATACAGTTGATGATACTTGACAAGATGCCCGAAAAATCCTCCACCACAAAAAAGAGGGTAATGACTCTGCCTCTGGAGGTCTCGTAAAAGGGGAAAACAAAGTCTTTATATTTATAATATGCACTTCTGCTCATACCAACTTCCTTCACAGCATCATTTACGGTTTTTATCCTGCCCAAGCTCAATATTTTTTTTACTTCAATAACTTTGGAAAATACCTCCGGAAGCACTGTGCTGTCAACCAGTAAATATGTTGAGCCATTGTCCATATTTTCTCCTTTTGTCCGCCTATTGCGCACATATGTGTTTCATTTGTGTAATCTTAGCACAGTTTCATATAAAAATCAAGTTCCGGATCAAGTTTCGGATAAAAAGACTGCCGCGAGTCATACAAAGCTGTCCGAAGACGTTTTTGCATCATATCGCCGCAGCCTTTTCCCCATATTTTCTAAACCCTCCGGTAATAACTGCCTTAACGCTCTATTTTCACCATTTGGGTTTCGTTATTGTTCATAAAGGATTTTTCCCAGCTTTGCACATAATCGGCCATAGCCCATTCCGCCATAAAAACGGCACTTCCCTCGATAATGGGCAGCTTTGCCATGGGTTCCTCCGAAATGGTTTTTGCATTGATTGAATAGAGAAGGATTTCATTCTGCGTCAGCACGACAGCCAAATCCCTGTTGGGTGATGTATAGATATCAACGGCCTGAGGCAGCTTATCCTTGATCTCCGTCCAGGTTACGTGAAGCATGTCATAGGCAACCATATTGGCGGGCGGTATCAGATTGAGATTGAAATCGATATAGGGAAGCTGTCCTTCCGTATCCAGGTTGAGCCTGCCTTTAAGGAACCAATGCCCCGTTTTTCTGAAAAGTGCGAAGTTTTCCTCCTGTGTATCCGCATCAATGCTTGTTATTCCATTGATTCCCGAATCCTTAAGAAGATCGGAAATAGCGCTTTCCATCGCCATGGTGCCATTTTCGCCAGCCAGATCCGATATTTTTATACCGTCGGCATTATTCAGGTTGTCCACCGGCAGAGTACGGAGCACCTTCTTGTAGCCATTTCCGGATTGGCCGGTCCGACCTTCAAACACCACATTCTCCACGCATACATAATCGTTTCCGACATACAGCACCGTATTGCGCACCTTGGTTTCAACCCTCCGGGAGGTGTTTTCCGCCGCCGCTTTGGGCAATAGCCTGCTGCCATTTTTTGAAACCATTGAAGCAAGGAGATAATCTTCAATTCCCTCCGTACCGAGTCTTTTTTCCACCTGAAGCCTCCAGAAGCCGTTCATTCTTGGGAGATAGATATCCTTGGCAATCAGCACAGGCCTCAGTGTACGGTCAACAGATGAAATCCAGTATGTACTGTAGGTGTAATCACCCAGGCTGTCATCCGTTTTTACCGGAGACCTTATTCCTAGAAGCAGGCCGGACTGGAGCAGTCTTTTGTTCTTCGCGTCTGTATCCGCATCGTCCTGCGCCAGCGTACCGGCCGCTGCGCCTTCGATACCGGTCATCTTATCCGATATCTTTTTCATGCAGTAATACTGTTCATCCATATTTGCCACAATGCTGCCTTCGGAATCCTTGATAAATTCGTACAAAAACTTATCCTGCGAATAGACGGTGATCACAAGTACCTCGCTGCTTTTGAAGGCAAGACTTTTCAGCACCTCCTGATTCTTATGCAGAAAGTACTCGTGTGCGTCCACTTTTTTTACTTTATAACGGATATTCTGCTGATATTGACCTGCAAAAACCATCGCATCCTGTGAAAAACCGATTTTCTCGCCGACAAGCCGGTCCGTTGTTTTGTCCGCCGTTTTGGACGTGCTCTCTCCGGATAGACATTTCTCCAGCTCCCATGTACCCTCAAGGATGACTTCCCGATTTACCGGACGGCCGATCCTGTCTACATTGTCGGGCGTGGCCGCCGAACAGCCGGAAAACAGTACCGTCGCATATAATATAACGAGCAGGAATATTCCTTTTCTCATGCTTCTTCCACCTCCATTACAGCGGGGAGCCTGATAATTACTTTTGTACCTTTGTTGACAGTACTGTATATGGAAAGGCGGCCGTTCATCAGTTTGACGATTTCATCGCAAATGGAAAGACCAATGCCGTTTCCGGATTTGCTGTTCTTCCCCTTGAAGAATTTGTCCGTTACATTGGGCAGTTCATCGGAGGGTATGCCGCAGCCGGTGTCGCTTATGCTGAACACCACTTCGCCGCCGCTGGAAACCGCATGTAAAATTACGCTGCCGCCGCTCCCGGTAAACCGGAAGGAATTGTCGAGGATGTTGATGAACACCTGCTTCAGCCTGTTCTCATCTGCAATAATTTCAGGCAGCTCGCCTTCCACCACCACATTGAAGTTCAAGCCTTCGCTGCTGGCACGCGGGGCAAGCTGACTGCCTACGGAATCGATAAATTCGCTCAGATTCACCTTTTCCCTTTTTATGGTGATTTTATTCGATACCAGTCTTGAAAAGTCCAGCAGCTCTTCTACCATTAAAGTAAGCCGGTCGCTTTCCTTTTCTATGATCGCCAGCCCCGTATCGAACAGCTCCCGGTCCTCGGGCCCCACCTCCATCAGCGTCACAGCCCAGCCCTTGATGGAGGTAAGCGGTGTTCTCAGCTCATGGGAAACGGAGGAAATAAATTCATTCTTCAATCTGTCACGCTTGTCTATTTCATCGGCCATATAGTTCAGCGTATCGGAAAGCTTTCCGATTTCATCATTATTTGACTTGACGCTGCGCACGTAAAAATCTCCGGAGGCCATCCGGGCCGCCACGTTCGTTATCCTTTTCAGCGGATTGACAATGGAATTGGACAGCAGGAAGCTCAACAGCACGGATACGATGGTCACAACAAGGCCGACGATGATAAAAATCCTGGACACGGCATATACATCATTGTCCACCTCCCGAAGGGTCGTGATAAACCGCAGGACGCCCGTGGTTGTACCGTTAACCTGAAGTGCGCTTGATACCGCCATGATACCGCTGCCATCATAGGGGACTTTGCCTATCCAGCTTCCCTTCCCGGTTTTCAAGGCATCCTCCACGTCCGGCATTCTTTCGCCCACATCCGGCATATAGCCGATGGAGTCCATCAAAACAAGCCCATTGGCATCAACAATCTGTACCTGGGCTTCGGTTTGCCTCCAGAACGAGTCAACATTATTCAAAACATTATCGGATAGGGAGGCATCGGAAAAATACCTGGAATAAAGGTCGCAAGAAACCTTTACCTGGTTATAAAGGCTTGCCTCCAGATTTTTGTAATAATTGACACGTACAATACTGATAATCATGGCTTCGAGAACGAGTACAGTAAGGATAATGACAAATATGAAGCTCAATGCCATTCTAGTTCGTATGCTCAGCATGCATCCATACCCCCGGAAAAGTGCCTCATTTGTCACGCCACCTATAGCCGTAACCCCATACCGTCTCTATATATTGAGGTTTGGAAGGGTTTTCTTCGATTTTTTCCCGAATTCTTCTTATGTACACATCCAGGGTTTTCAGGTCTCCGAAATAATTTCTGCCCCATACGGAATTAAACAGCTCATTTCTGCTCAGCGCCCTTCCGACATTGGACATAAACATCCTCAACACGGAAAACTCTGTTGGGGTAAGCTCGATTTCCGTTTCGTCCTTGTAAAACCGCTGTGAATTCAGGTCCATCTTGAGGTTTTTATATGTAAGCGTCGTATTTCCCGATTCCTTAAGGTTCTCGGTCCTGCGCATAATCGTACGGATTCTGGCCGTCAGCTCTCTCGGATTGAACGGTTTTACCATGTAGTCATCCGCTCCCAGCTCAAGGCCTGTAATCTTGTCAACATCCTGAGCTCTGGCCGTCAGCATGATGATAATGATTTCCGGCATTTCCGCCCTCAGCCTGGAGCAGACCTGAAATCCATCGATACCCGGCAGCATTACATCCAGGACCATAATTTCCGGCTTGCAGACAGCCGCCATTTCCAGTGCCTTTTCGCCATTATCCGCTTCAAGTACGTCAAACCCGCTGCGTTCCAGATTTATGGAAATAAACTGCCTGATCGACGCCTCGTCTTCCACCACAAGTATCTTGACTCTGTCCTCACTCATTACATTTCCCCGTTCTATGACAGTGTTTCATCCAAATCTAATATTATTCTACAATATTTTCTCACTGGTTACTATTAAATTTAAAAGGATGCTGCAGAAATCAAGAAATTTTTTTGGACTTGCAGACCGTCTGCCTGCTGATATCGGAGGCAATCCTGTATATGTTCAGCACATAGCAGCCGTCATCCGCTCCCGAAACAAGCGAATCAAACGCTTTGACGAAAACCTCCTGTGCCAGCTGAGATGCTTCAAATTCATTATTACAGGTTTTCAGCATTAAATTGTACACTCTTTTCTGGTGGCGTCCGGTAAGTTTTTCGAAAGCAGCCACACTCCCATTACAGGCCAATTTAATCAGTTGCCTTTCGTTTTCGCTCATTTTGCTATGCCTCCAGCAATATAATACCCTCATTCTGGAAATAATGGTTTAATAATTGGTTAAAATTTTCATAAATACATCCGTTTGGTTCTTGCCACACCCGCCGGGACTGCCGAAAAACTCCGGCAAACAACCTATTTTCGGGCATTATTAATTTATTATTAAAATCACTCCGCTTTTATGCTATTATTGGAGTGGATATCGCCTTTTTAAACCAAAATACAAGGAGGTTTATCATGTCGGATAATATCGTTCAAATAGCGGATCGGATTCGCGAGCTCAGGGAAATATCGGGATTTACTAGTGATGAGTTGGCCCATAAGCTCCGCATTACCCCGGAGACATACCGGCAGTATGAAAATGCGGAAGCCGGCGTTCCGATCAGTACCCTGTATGATATCGCAGGCCTGCTGGGTGTCGACCTGACCGAGCTGCTGACAGGAACGGCACCACGCCTTCAAAGCTACTGCCTGGTAAAAAACGGCGAAGCACCCTTTATCGAGAGGTACAAGGGTTATAAGTTCCAGAGCCTGGCTTTTAATTTCATACATAGAAAAATAGAGCCTCTGCTGGTGACCATTGAACCCGAAGAGAATAAAAAAATGGCACTTGTTACACATTCCGGGCAGGAATTCAACTATGTCCTGGAGGGACGTATCCGGATAATTCTCGGCGGAAATGAGGTCGTGATGTCGGAAGGAGACTCCATCTATTTTGACCCCACAATCCCGCACGGCCAGGCAGCCCTGGATGACAAACCCGCCAAATTCCTCACTGTAATACTGCACGATGAACATACAAACGCAAAAGGAGATACGCATCATGCTTGAAAAATTCCTTCCCCGTATGGTTTTCGATTCCTATGAAGATTTTAAAAGCAATTATCAGGTAAACCTGCCTGAAAACTTCAACTTTGCTTATGACGTCATCGATGCCTGGGCTGCCGCCGCACCGGACAAGACAGCCCTGGTATGGTGCAATGACGACGGGGATGAAAAAATATTCAGTTTTATGGACTTGAAGCGTTACAGTGACAAGGCTGCAAATCTGTTCAAGGAGCAGGGAATACAAAAAGGTGACGTTGTCATGCTTATGCTGAAAAGGCGCTGGCATTACTGGGTTTGCACGCTTGCACTTGAAAAAGTGGGCGCCATTTCCATACCGGCAACCGTGCAGTTGACAAAAAAGGACATTGTCTATAGAAATAATGCTGCGTCCGTTAAAATGATCGTCTCCGTCAATGAAAAGGAGATTGTAGCCTTCACCGAGGAAGCAATGGAAGCCTCACCCACCGTAAAATGCAAGGCTCTCGTCGGTGGTTCCCGTGAAGGCTGGCTGGATTTTGACGCGGAGCTGGACAGAGCATCCGCCGATTGGACAAGACCTGCAGGGGAGGAAGCGGCAGGCGGTTATGACAACATGCTGATGTATTTTACCTCCGGTACCACAGGCATGCCCAAAATTGTCGTCCATGACTTCTACCATCCCATCGGCCATATTGTTACTGCGCATTACTGGCAGCGCCTGGGTGAGGACGGACTGCATCTGACGGTATCGGAATCGGGCTGGGCAAAGTGCGGCTGGGGCAAGATTTATGGGCAATGGATCTGCGGCGTAGCCATCTTTGTGTATGATATGGAACGGTTCGTACCCGACACGCTTATGAAGGTCATGGAAAAATACAGGATCACATCCTTCTGTGCACCGCCGACTATTTACCGCTTCCTGATCAAAGAGGATTTGACCCGTTATGACCTTTCCAGCATCAAAACAGCCTGTACGGCAGGTGAACCGCTGAATCCCGAAGTCTACCACCAGTTTAAAAAGGCAACGGGACTTGACATCATTGAAGGCTTCGGCCAGACGGAAACCACGGTACTATGCGCCAATTTTGAATGGATTACCCCCAAGCCCGGCTCCATGGGTAAACCGTCACCGCTTTATGATGTGGATATTATGGACGAAAACGGGCGCTCCTGTCCTGCAGGGATCGAAGGAAACATCGTAATCAAAAGCCTGGATAAGGGTTTGCCGCCCGGGCTTTTCAAGGGCTATTACAGGGATGAGGCAGCTACCGCCAGGGTGTGGAACAATGGCGTTTATAATACGGGTGATGTGGCCTGGCGGGATGAGGACGGCTACTACTGGTTTGTAGGCAGATCCGACGACGTAATTAAGTGCTCCGGATACCGAATAGGTCCGTTCGAAGTCGAAAGCGCGCTGATGGAGCACCCTTCGGTCCTGGAATGCGCCGTTACGGCTGTGCCCGACCCGGTCAGGGGACAGGTCGTCAAGGCAACTGTTGTGACGGCCAAAGGCTGGTCCGGCAGCGAAGCTCTGGTGAAGGAACTGCAGGAGCATGTTAAAAAGGTTACGGCACCCTATAAATATCCCAGAATCATCGAATTTGTCGATGAACTGCCGAAAACCATAAGCGGAAAGATAAGAAGAGTTGAAATCAGGCAGAACGACGCAAAATAACAAGGAGCGGGTCATCCCCGCTCCTTTTACGTTTCTTCAGTATCATCATGCTCCATTTGCAGTTTTCCGCTGAACCAATTCTAGGTTCCCGTATTTTAGCATAGTAATTAAGATTTTCTTCCCCGCATCAGTTTTCACTCCTGGTTCTTGAACTGTATGTCATATAGTTGCCTGTACAAGCCATTATGCGAAAGAAGTTCCATATGGTTGCCCGATTCTGCAATTTTTCCGTCCTGGATAACAAGGATCTGATCCGCCCGTTTTACCGTTGAAAGCCTGTGCGCAACCACGATAATAGTCCGGTTTTCGGCCAGCTCCTGAATAGCCTGCTGTATCTGCGCTTCAGTCTCCACATCCACCGCGGCGGTCGCTTCATCAAGGATCAGAATGGGTGTATTGCGCAGCACGGCTCTGGCAATGGACAATCTCTGTTTTTGACCGCCGGACAGCTTTACGCCTCTTTCACCGATCACCGTATCATAGCCCTCCGGCAGTTCACTGATAAACGTGTGCGCCCTGGCTGCCCTTGCAGCCTGTATGATCTCTTCCTTTGTAGCGGCTTTACAGCCATAGGCGATATTGTCGGCGACAGACCCGTTGAAAAGAAAAATATCCTGCAGCACAATGCTGATCTGGTTTCTCAGCGATGAAAGCGAGATATCCCGCAAATCTCTGCCGTCCAGCGTGATTTTGCCTGATTCGGGATCGTAAAAGCGTGCAATCAGGCTGATGATCGTCGTCTTGCCCACTCCGGTAGGGCCGACCAGTGCCACCATCCTGCCGGGTTCGGCGGTAAAGCTGATATTTTGCAGCACAGGGACCGATTCGATATAACCAAAGCTTACATCACAGAAAGAAATTTCTCCCTTGCTTTTCGATATTTCCACAGCTCCGGGACTATCCTTGATATCCGGCTCGGTATCGAGCACCTCGAAAACGCGGTCCGCTCCGGCCATAGCCAGCTGCAGGTCTTCCGTCACCCTGGCCAGCGTGCTCAGCGGCTGATAAAAAAGATTCAAATAGAGCAGGAATCCTACGATCTCGGAAACAGACAGGTTATTGCCCAGCACCATCCACCCGCCGAATGCGACAACAATAACCGTCCCCATCGAGCTGACGGCTTCCACGGTGGGATGGAATATGGCGCTGAGCTTCAGTGCATGAAGAATGGCTGTCGAATAACTGTCCGAGCTTTTTCGCACCCTGTTTTTTTCCCTCGGCTGCTGGTTGAAAATCTGTATCTCCTTCATTCCGGAAATATTATCCTGCAGTGTGGCATTCAATTCTGCCAGATTGCTCTGGGCAGTGCGGAAATTGGGACGGATTTTTTTGCTGAACACCCAGCTTCCATAGATCAGGAAAGGTATGGGTATCAGTGTGAACAATGCCAGGTATACGTTCATCAGGAACAAAATAATGGTGACTCCGATCACCACCAGAATGTTTGTGATAAGGTCCGGCAAGGCGTGAGCGATCAGCATTTCGAAGGTAGCTGTATCATTGGTCGTCCTGGACATCAGCTGGCCTGTCTGTTTATCCTGATAAAAGCGAAGCGACAGCTTTTGCATATGGTCATATACCCGGACCCTCATGTCTGCAACCAGGTTCCATGCCGCTTTATGGCTCAGATAACCGTATAGAAATTTGAACAGGATTTTAAATACATAGGTTGCAGCCAAAATGACTGCAATATTCAGAATGACCTTCATTGCGGCTTCTCCAAAATCTTCTGTCAGGACAGCCACCAGTTTTGAAACAAGATACGGACCTAAAAGGTTCAGTCCTGTAATGGCAAGAAGACTCACGCCCGAGATGATGAGCAGATGCCAGTAAGGCCTTGCATACTTTACCAAGCGGATAAGATTTTTCATTTTTTCCTCACAAAGTAAAATTATTCATCCTACTCATTATATCACTTCCGCTTCCTAAGTGAAGTACGGTGAAAAGGAATATGCTCGATATGGCAGAAAA
>JAEZMC010000097.1 GCA_023435805.1 Bacillota bacterium
AAATAGCCGTTGCTTCCAATGAGCAGGCTTCCGGTATTGCACAAATCAATCAGGGAATCATACAGGTATCACAGGTCGTTCAGACCAATTCGGCGACGTCGGAGGAAAGCGCGGCTGCAAGCGAAGAACTGTCAAGCCAGGCAGAGCTGTTAAGAGAGTCAGTTGGAAAATTCAAGCTGAAAAAGAAAACCAAGCCTTTGGGCAAATATTCGGATTTCAATCCGGATGTCCTTAGAATGATTGAAGGTATGTCCAACAAAATGAAGGTGGGAGCCGGCAATGCAGATACGGCAGGGTTTGAGACGGCAGCTTCAAACAGAAGGATCGCATTGAGTGATGTGGAATTTGGAAAATACTAAGGTCAGCATCGTCTTCAACTCATAGAATTGGGGGTAGTAAAATGGATGGGGGAAATACTCCCGGCAATTTCGTACCGGATAACCTGTATATGACGTTATCATCCATTGCAGAAGGCGTCATCAGTACCGATGTTAACAGAAATATTTTGTTTATGAACCGGGCTGCCGGAAGACTTACAGGATGGCAGGAAGGCGATGCGGTCGGAAGCCCGCTGGATTCCGTGCTGAAGCTCGTTGATGCGAAAACCAGGGAAAAGGTGGACTGTTCCTTCCCCCGTGTATGGGCCGATGGGAAGCAGGAGAGCATTGGCGATTATATGAAGGTCATTTCAAAGTCCGGCAGTGAGAGGTATGCAGCCGTTACCGCATCCCCGTGCAAAAGGGAGGATGGAACCGTTTACGGCATGGTTCTGACTCTGCGGGATGTCACATCATACAAAGAGATGGAAGAAGAGCTCCGGACCGAGCGGAATAATTTGAGAACCCAGTTTCAATATGCGCCTGCAGGGATGGTCATTGTGGATGAAAACCAAATTATCCAGAGCGTCAACGACCACTTTATCGATATAGTAAAAAAACAGGTTGATCGGATAGTTGGCAGCAAACTGTGTGAAACGCTTGGCTGCATCGGTGATATAAAGGGCCTGACTTCTGATGAAGAATGCGGCAGATGCCTTATAGGGGGATGTATCCGTAAGGTGCTGGATTCCAGAATACCCTTCCGCAATCTGGAGAAGCGTTTCCGACTCCTGCATCAGGAAGGTATGGACTTCCGCAATCTGAAGCTTGACCTGGTACCCATCTGCATAAACGGCCGAACCAATGTATTAATCGCTGTGGAGGATATGACGGAATTCAGAAGCATGGAAACCAACCTTCGGAAATCCAGGGATTTCTATCTGACTCTTTTTGAGGATTTCCCTGCATTGATCTGGAGAACGAATACCGATAGAAAAATTGATTATGTCAACAAAAAATGGGTCGAGTTTACCGGAAGCACATGCAACGAAGAATTAAGCTGCATATGGGAAAAAAATCTGCACCCTGAAGATCTCGAGAGATGTATCGGCATATTTGAAACCGCATTCAACAGGCATGAGTCTTATGAAATGGAGTACAGACTGAGGCGTTATGACGGGGAATACCGGTGGATGATTGACCGTGCAGGTCCGCACTATGATCTTGAAGGTAATTTCGCCGGCTATATAGGGACGAGCCATGACATCACGGAGCAGAAGAAAGCGGCTAATGTTCTTAAAAGGTATGAATTGCTGTCTGAAAAAGCCAGAGATATCATTCTGTTCTTCAACCGGAACGGCGATATTGTGGAAGCCAATGAAGCTGCAGTGAAAACTTACGGATACAGCCGGGAGGAATTGCTTACCATGTCCCTCTTTGATTTGAGGGCAGATGGAAAGCATGCTAAAGCGCAGCTTGACAAAGCTTTTTTAGATGGAAACTTTTTTCAGACCCTGCACTACAGAAAAGACGGGAGCATTCTGCCGGTCGAGGTAAGCACACAGAGTGCCGTTCTTGAAGAGGGTGCGGTTGTTATCAGTATTATACGCGACATTACGGAAAGAAAACAGGTGGAATTGGAAATGCGTCGTGCAATGGACGCAACAAAGGCTGCCTATAAGGCAAAAAGCGAGTTTCTGGCCAATATGAGCCATGAGATTAGGACGCCGCTGAATGGAATAATCGGAATGCTGGACCTCACCATGTTGACAGAATTGTCGGAAGATCAGCTCGATAATCTTTCGACTGCCAAAACCTGTGCAAACTCCCTGCTGAAGATCATCAATGATGTGCTGGATTTTTCAAAGATGGAAGCCGGCAGGCTGACGATCGAGCATGTGAGGTTCGACTTTATGGCGCTTGTCGATAAAATAATAAAGGTACATGACTATCAGGCCAGAGAGAAGGGGATCGCACTGACCTCCGATATATCCGCCGATCTGCCAGGGCTGCTGGTGGGGGATCCCAACAGGCTGCAGCAGGTTCTGAACAATCTTTTAAGCAATGCTGTTAAGTTTACAGATAGCGGGTATGTAAACCTGGAGGTAAAGGTTGTAAACCGCATGGAGGATTTCGTCAAGCTTCAGTTCTCCGTCGAGGATACGGGGATCGGAATCTCCGAAAACGAGATGGACAAGCTTTTCAAAAGCTTTAGCCAGATTGACGGATCACAGACCAGACGCTTTGGCGGGACCGGCCTCGGGCTGGTAATATCCCGGCAATTAATTGAGATGATGGGTGGGACGCTGAGGCTTGAAAGTGAAAAAGGGAAGGGAAGCACATTTTCTTTTAGCCTGAATTTTGAAATCGGAGAATTTAATAGAACGGAAACGGAGCATGCTGAACGTTTCGCAGTGGGAAAGACAAAAAGAGATGCCTGCATACTTCTCGTGGAAGATGATAAGGTCAATCAGGTGGTCATCAGCCGTATGCTCAAGGAAATGGGCTACCGGACAGATGTGGCCGGCAGCGGCCAGGAAGCATTAAATCTGCTGGAACACAAGGAATATGATCTATGCCTGATGGACATCCAGATGCCCGGGCTGGACGGTGTTCAGACCGCCGGGATCATCAGGCAAAATGAAAACAAGAAGGGGAAATACATGCCAATCGCAGCCATAACGGCACATGCGTTGCAGGGCGACCGTGAAAGGTTCATGACCATTGGAATGGATGAATACATCGCCAAGCCGTTTCAAATGGAGGATTTGTTTGACCTGCTGGAGAAGGTGCTTTCCGGCGATAGTGCCAAAAAAGGACACATGACTGATGACCTTTCCGAAGGTCATTCTATTGATAATTTTCAAATAAACAGTTATATTAAAAGTTATGTTAATGAAATTAATCCCATTGTATATAAAATCCGGTGTGAAACAGAAAGGCTAAAAAGTGCTATTATAGCCGAAGATATACAGGAGATCGAGCTGATTTCCCATGCTGTTAAGGCTCTGGCCGCATCCATCTGTGCCGACAGGCTGAAAACCCTTGCTTTCAGGATCGAGCTTGCAGCCCGGCGGGGAAATCTGGCGGAAGCGGCGGAATTATACATAGAGCTGAAAAATGAATTCGATCAATATTCCATCAGCGTTAGTAAAATGGAGGATTCTATATGAGAATATTAATTGCCGAGGACGATTATGCAAGCAGAAAATTTCTGTATAAGCTGCTTTCCCCATATGGCGAATGCGACATGACAATAGATGGGATCGAGACGGTGGAAGCGTTCGTCATTGCACAGGATACGGGAAAGCCTTATGATTTGATCTGTCTCGATATCATGATGCCTAAAATAGACGGTTTGAAGGCTTTGCGAACCATCAGGGAAATAGAAAAAAAGAAGGGTGTCGGCGAATCGGAAAAATGCAAGGTTATCATAACCAGTGCGCTCAGTGAAACAGAGGTAGTATTTTATTCTTTCAGTACAGTAAATGAAGTATACGAAACAAAACCAATCGATGCGGAGAGATTCAGAGATGCCATGAAAAAATGGGGACTCATTGAATAATACACTTTTGACAGAATTGGAGTTGGTTTGATGAAAAGAAGGGTACATATTTCGGTATGCACCGATATGGATGTTTTAGCCGAGGATATTCTGAA
>JAEZMC010000109.1 GCA_023435805.1 Bacillota bacterium
AATATTAAAGCTTTTTCATCTTACGGGCAGGGCTTCTCCGGTCGGCTGCATCCCGTTTCATTTCCTCATGTACATGATCGTAAAGTCATAGCCAGAGCAGCGTCTTTATTTCTGTCGTTGTATATGGTACGATTTTTTCCATAATAGAAGTATGTCCATAATACAGTTGTGTTGACGGTAATTTTCAGGAGGCTTCATATGGTTCCCAAATCTAAAACAAGAGTATTAAAGGCAGCTATTCTTTTCCTTCTCTGCCTGGCGCTGATAATCGGTGCGATTCCCGGTGCATCCATCTCTTCCGGTGTTTTAGCTGCTGAAAAACCTGCGGATAATAAAAAGATTATTGTGCCGGAATGCGGGATTTATTATGGTGGGCATACCTATGTTATTTTTTCCGGACAGGATACCTCCTGGAATTGGGAACGGCAACAAGCATTTTGTGAAGGACTTGGATTTGCGGCTGGCGTTAATGCTCATCTGGCATCCGTTGAGGACAGTGCGGAAAATGCGGCAATATTGAAATTGCTTGGTATGAGTAAAGATCCCAATGCAGGATATGCGATTGGAGCCAGTGAAGCAAACGGTGTGTGGAAATGGGCGGGGACGGGAGGCAATATATTTGGACGTCAGTTTTATACATATGATAATGACGGGAAAATCATCGGTTCAGGATATTCAGCCTCAGGCTATGACAATTGGTGTACCGGAGCTCATGGAGAAATGGACCATTCCGGGGACGGCAGAGAACCAAATATCTGGCATGGCCCGTATTACGACCAGCATTATGCATATATGACGGGGAATGGCTGGCATAATGAAGTAAATCTTAGCGGCGCGCCGTTTATTTGCGAATTTGACGGCGAAGTTGGTTTTGCTTACGCAGAAATGAATGATGATATGGATTATTATGTATCAGCCGACCTAAATTCTGCATCCAGGGAAATTTATCAGTATAGTCCGGGCATTTATCTCGACCTCGGCAACGGGTATAGTGCCGCAAAGCCGATGAAAAGAAGCGAAGCGCCCAAAATGCTTAAAAAGCAGAAGGGCGGAGAGTATCCCGTACATCCTGATAAACATTACAATTTCCATGGCTGGGCTTATAAATCGTCCGGCGGACAGACGGAGCTTTTCGGGTATAAAACGGAAGAGCCGATGAAAATATGGGATTATAACAGTACGGAGCCGCTTGCCGTATGGAAAAATGAACCGATACTTACCCTGCATGCCGTTTGGGAAAACACGGATCATTGGAATGAGTCGGATCAGAACGCATCTGCTGCTTATCTTGCGATCAGCAGATTTGTCTATATACTTGGCGCTGACCCGAAAGGTCCTTATAGAGGCATGTCCGTGGGTGAAGCCATTAAGGAATTCTATAATCGCAGAAATGATACAAAAGAATTGGATAAAAAGCTGCCGCACCTGAAGAACAGTGAGAACATCAATGAAATAGATTTTATTTGCGCATCCGTGGGAGGCTGGAGAATTAAAAACTATTCCGGAATCGACAGCAGCGCATGGAGCAATGCTCTGAAGCCCTGGGACAAGGCAGTAAACCCGGAAAGCGGAACCGGCTGGTCGTTTTTCGCAGCGGCTGTAGAGAATAATAATGGAGCGAACGCAGTCGTGTACAAGGGGACAGATCCGACGGTGAAGGACAGTGTGTACACAGATTATCTTTTTGGAGTCAACGGAGTTTTAAATACTCAGTTCCAGCAGGCACTAAACTTCTTCCGGGATAATCATGACGACCGGACGTTTGTCGCCGGGCATTCGCTTGGCGGTGCGCTGGCAAGTCATGTGGCATTGACGATGGGAGTAAAGGCGCACACAATCAACAGTGCGGAAGGCTGGACAATCCCGCTTACAATCCGTAAGAACTACCTGACCCGTGATTTCACAGGAAATGATAAACTGAACGTTCTGGACCCCTGGATACATATGAACGACCAATTAATAGGCAAGCATTCCATTTCCGTAAGAAGCCGTCATGAAATCAACATGCCGTTTTTTAAGAATTCTTTAGAGGATCATTCGATCAATCGGGCAATCTCCTATGAGAACGGCAGGTATTTCGTCGGACCATCAAAATACCTGTCCTATAAAGGAGCGTGGGAATACTACGTAGGGAGAGGGATTGACTCGAGCGAGAGCAGCCCGGTTGTAAATGATCGGGAAATGGTTTATCTGGGGACTTCCGGAAATGATCACTACAAATATAAAAGTCCGATCGGCGGTATCTTGTTTGGCGGTGCTGGAAACGATATTATGGAGGGTGGCTCCGGGAACGACATACTGATTGGCGGCACAGGCAATGACATACTAAAAGGCGGTCCCGGTGATGACACATATGTTATCAGGAGCAATCCGAAAGGCACTGCCAGCATTGTCGATAACAGTCCTACCATTCCCGGGGGCAAACCCGCGTTGACCAGCGTCAAAATTGTCAATTTGGATGTTGTAAAAATGAGCACCGATGTAAAAATCTTAACCGAGAAGGGAAAGGCTGATAAGGGCTGTATCATATTGCTCTCAGACGGGCAGAAAGTGATATTGGATTCCAGGACGTTGAAAAATGCTAAAATCTATCTGGTTGATGCACCGGAAGCCGTTGTTTGGGGAGAAAAGCCAAAAGAAAAATTAATATGGCCGTCAAATAAAGGGGTGCGAAAATAAGCTGCGCCGCCTGGCAACGCAGGCATACCCTGTGTGTCGGCCGGCGTGTTTGCGGGCAAATTGAATAACATTATGCATGAGGTCGGGTGGAGTGTTTAATAAAAAGACGATTACACTGAAATAGTATGAAAAATTGTTCTCGCCTGGCCTTTTCGTGGGCCACCGTATATGTTACAAATCTTTTATGGTTAAGGAGTATTTCGACGGCGGTATCCCGAATTTTTTTGTAAACGATTTTGTAAAATATGAAGTACTGTTATACCCTACCTTCTCGCATAGGGAGGTGACACTTATCAGCGGTTTTGACATAAGGAGCTCCTTTGCCTTTTCTAGTCTTAAGTTATTTATATAATCCGGGTAGTTCATACCGGTAAACTGCTTGAATATTTTACTGAAATACTGCGGAGTGATACCCAGTTTGTTCGCCATCATGGCAGCAGAGAGGTAACTGTCACAATAGCATTCATTGAGGTACTTTACAGCGGCGTTAAACAAGTCTGCCGCCTTCATATTCTTTACACCTGAAATGAGAGAGCTTGTTTCTACGAATAAACCGGAAAACCATTCCCTTACTTCCGAAAAGTCTTCAAAACCTTTGATCGTCTGATACATTTGTTCTATATCGCTGTTCTTTGTATTAGTACTAATCGATTGAAATGCCTCCGGTATTTTTGTGATAGCTTCTGCGAGACTAAAAAATATTCCTGTGATCTTTTCATAGCTGCAATTTTTTATAACTGCCAAAAGCTTATCTATATCGTTGTTATATTGTTCTAAGGAACCTGCTTTAATTGAATTGATGATGGACACGATAATCCTGTTGGTTACATCAATTTTTTCGTCTCTTATTTGTATACTCGTATTTTCGAATATAAGGCCTTTCCCGTATATAAGCCTATAGTTTGTAAGTGTATAGGCCTGGTTATATTTTGCTCTGAATTCTTTAATAGTCATACCATTTAAAGCTTCACTTATTCCAATAGACAATGTGAGGCTGAAAAGGCTGCTTATGGTATCCTGCAGGCCCTTTAACAGAGCTATGGTATCACTGCTTTTGATTGTTCCATTACGGCAGGGATAACTGGCTAAAATAATTATTTGATCCAGGCCGGATATAAATGTGGAGCAATCGAAACAGGGCTTTAAAGTATCACATGCAATACTTTCAATAGAACTGAGCTGAAAATTGACAGCTTCCTTTGAATTGTTTTCTAAAAACTGTTTATAACAATCAATCCTTAGAACAAACATCTGATAAATATGATCTTGCCCCTTGTCAAGCTTGTAATCGTCAATACCCTGTAAGAATTCCTGTGAGGTTAACCTGCTGTTTGGATCAAGAAGGCGGTGCAGAAAAGTATTCTTTAAACTGTTGAAGTTTTGTGTACTATCCTTCTCAAGATAATTCAGCCGTTCAACAAACTTGCCGATCAAGCCTGCGATATGCTTTTCCTCACTGGAGATGCTGCCGTTAGAGGCCTCCTCTCCCAGGAGGTTTCTGATATTGGAGAATACGTTGTTAATGGGAGTATATAGCCTGAAGGAAACAAAAATATACACTAACGCCAATAGAAGCAGGGCTACTAGACAAAAGAAAATAATAGTGTTTCTAGTGCTTATTGTCTTTGCAAAAAAGCTGGTATAATCGCTTATGAAAAAAATAATGTAGGTATTGCCATTGGGAATGAGGTAATTGATTATGCTCTGTTTATTCTTTAAATAGGTATTGATACTTCCATAGCTCGATTTGGAATTTTTTATTTCTTCAAAATAGGCTTCGCCTGAAATATTTTGTGAAAACATTTCTTTATTATTATGTGAGATGATATTCCCGTTCCAGTCTGTTATGACAAGGCTTTGACCCGGCTGCAAAAACTCCTGGTTTATCTGGCTGAAAAGGCTATCAGGCCTGAAATTCAATACTACATAATCGCTGGTACTCTCGCCGTAGTATTTGCTGTATATTGTTGTGATTAAGTCCAGGGTACCGTTGTTATTTTTAATCTGCCGGGGCTTTGGATGGAGGTTTTTGTTATTTAAAATAAGAGATGAAATTTCTTTGCTGTCTTCCTCATATAAAGGTGATCCGCCAAAATCAAGTACTACCTTGTCATTTACAACAATATAAACTGAATACAATTGGGGACTGGAAATAATAACGTTATTAATATAGGCCACTGCTCTGCTTTTTTCTTCATTTGTAGGATTGCCATAAAATAAAGGGATAACGTTCCGGTATATCTGGTACGCTGTCCGTGCTGTGGATTCGACATTATTCTTTAGAGACAAACCGGTATTTGACAGTGTCAAATATGAATTGGTGGTTATATCCTGCATACTTTCATTGCCGTATAATATGGAAAAGAAAACGGATATGATCAGAATGATGCACAGGGTAGGGAGAATAAAACTGGCTGTCAGCTTAATAAGTATCCGGTTTTTTCGGAACTTGCCATTAAAAAGCGACTTAAAAGGACTTGCTTTATTTATCATCATTCCATAACCTTTCAGTTGGTTTATAGATACGGCATATAAGAATTATAACATCTCCTTTACTGGCATTAAATAGGTGGAATATTGAAAAAAATTAATATGCATGTAAAAAATTCAATTCATTTGCTAAATTAAATTTTTACATATTTTTTCATTAAATTTTCGTGATTGTTTAAATTATTACAAGGATATTAAGTCTTTAGGTTTGAATTCGAAAGATGCACCTGTTACCATGGCCTTGTAAAGCACAACAGAACTCCCTTGTATAAAGAAAGGAACATAGGCATGGCAGCACAACAGATTCGTCGAAAGAAAGTTCAAAACCAATTTATCAACGAAATTGGAAGAAATAAAACATCCTATTCTATGGCACTTCCTGGAATGATCTTTTTAATCCTGTTTTGCTATATACCATATTATTATCTGGTAGTAGCTTTTAAAGATTTTAATCTGATGGACGGGGTTCTTGGAAGTCCCTGGGTCGGGCTTGAAAACTTTAAATTCTTTTTTTCCTCAGGGGGGAAGGCATATGAAACTACGAGAAATACTCTGCTAATAAATATTTACATTATTATAACCAGTCTTGTTGCTCAGGTAGGGTTGGCCATTTTTGTAAATGAGATAAAAAACAAATATTTTAAAAGTATCACTCAATCATTTTACTTTTTTCCTTACTTTCTTTCCTGGGTAGTTATTGGTGAAATAATATATAACCTATTTTCAAGTGACTACGGGGCCATCAACAATATTTTGTCAAATGTCGGGATACAGCCTGTTGAATGGTACAAGCACCCTGAATACTGGAGATCGATACTTTTGGCCGCAAACATATGGAAAAATACAGGTTATGGGACGCTGGTCTATTTGGCCACGTTGTCGGCTTTTGACAGTTCGTACTACGAAGCTGCCATTGTAGATGGGGCTAACAGAATACAGTGCATTTGGCGAATCACGCTTCCGATGCTGAAGCCGACAATGATTGTTCTGGTGCTTTTCTCCATAGGCAGAATATTCTTTGGAGATTTTGGAATGGTTTACGGGGTTGTGCGTGATATCGGGCCACTGCTAAGCAAGGTTGAAATCATCGATACCTATGTATTCAGGGCGTTCAGGCAAATGGGTGCGGCGGGGATCGGAATGTCTGTGGCAGTTGGACTTTACCAATCGCTGGTAGGTTTGATCATTATAATATTAAGCAACAGATTTGCAAAAAAAATCAATGACGGCTCCGCGCTGTTCTAGGAGGGAAAAGATGAAAAGCAATTCATTTTCAGACAGGGTCGTATCAATCGTTTCATATGCCATCGTTTCAATATTTTCGGTTATTTGCCTGTATCCTCTGCTTCTTACAGCGGCGGTGTCATTTTCTGATGAGAACAAGGTGCAGATTCACGGGTTCAGGTTGATTCCGGAAGAGTTCTCCTTAGAAACATACAAATACCTTTGGGACAGAGCATCGGACAGCATAACCAGAGCGTACGGAGTTTCAGTCCTTATAACGGTGGTTGGCACCATAACCGCAATGCTGGTCACATCTATGCTTGCATATACAATATCGCAGAAAAATATCAAGTATAGGAATGCCATTTCCTTCTTCTGTTATATAACTGTTATATTTTCCGCTGGTATGGTTCCATGGTATATAGTTTGTGTAAACGTCCTTCATATACAAAATACGGTTTTTGCATTATTTATTCCCTACACGGTAAACGTTTGGAACCTGTTTTTGCTGCGGAATTATTTCCAGTCAATTCCGGATGCGGTTATTGAATCTGCAAGAATAGACGGTGCGAATTCCTTTTTTATCTTCTGCAAGCTGGTGGTGCCCTTATCAAAGACTGCAATGCTTACGGTAGGCATGTTTTATGTCATTCAGTTCTGGAACGACTGGTGGCTGGCTATCATGCTGATGACAAACAGCAAGCTGTATCCTTTGCAGTATTATTTATACAGCCTGTTAACATCGGCTCAGGCTCTTTCTCAGCATAGTATAAGTTCGAGCAATATTTCAATCCCCACGGAGACGATCAAAATGGCAACTACCATGATTACAATCGGACCTATTCTATTCCTTTATCCATTTGTACAGAAGTATTTTGTCAAAGGAATTATGATTGGCGCAGTCAAAGGCTAGCGTCTTCTTATAAGCTCTACCTTAAGCTAGTGATACAATGATTACCTTCACACCTCTTAGTGGCCATAGGAAGTTGAGGTATAGTTGATTGCTATAGATAACACTGTTAAAATTAATTCTAAGGGAGGAAAAATATGAGTAAAGGATTATTAAAAACCCTTTCGCTTTTAATTGTGGTTGTGATGATTTCAGCATTGTTTGCAGCCTGCGGCGTAAAATCAAATGAGGCTACTGGAGCAGCAAATACCGAATCAACAGCTGTTTCGAAAGCAGAAGCCACCGCGAAAGAAGCTCCGGCAGCATCGGACCTTACAAAGGAATTCCTTACCCTAAAGGTACATTACCCCGGAGATCAGTCGAAGAGAATGGGTGAGTTCTTAGATAACGAATTTAAGCAAAAGCTCAAGGATGAATTAAATACGGCAGTTGAAGTTAGCTGGAGTCCGTGGGATCAATATTGGAATAAAAAGGACATGATGATAGCGGCCGGTGAACAAATCGATTGGTTCTGGGACGGAGCTCCGGATCTGTCTAAGGTAGTAGGTGCAAAATCCTGTCAGCCCATTGATGAATTACTTGAGAAATATGGTCAGGATATAAAAAAGGCAATACCTGAAGAAAATTTCAAGTCCTTTGTAATAGATGGAAAGCTTATGGGCATACCTTCACAATATGCGCCTACGTCTGAAAAATTCAGAAGCATCCTCGTCAGGCAGGATATATTAGATGGCGTCGGAATGAAGGAAATCAAGACCATCGCTGATATGAATCAGCTTGGCGAATTAGTACAGACGAAGTTCCCCGGGATGAAGTATATCGCCTACGATCCTTATATGCCGTTAACAAGGGAGACAGACACCAGAAATATCTCTTACGACGCAAATAACTTCATTATTGTGGATGAGGATACCGGTAAAGCTGAATTCGCTGCATTGACCGAAGGATGGAAAAAAGCTTCCATGCAAGCCTATGAGTGGAACAAGAAGGGCTGGATACCTGAGGAAGTGACAGTAAAACAAAAAGAGCAGGTCAATCGTATGAAATCGGGTAAATATGTTGAGAGTGAAGGTGCTATATCGAGGCCTCTTGAAGATATAGCCGACTTACGCAAAAATGTTCCTGATGCTACGCTTGTAGAATTCGTCATTGCGCCGGAGAAGCCGAGATATAAGACTATGGCCAGCTCGGAAGGAATATTCATAGGTTCGACTGCAAAATATCCTGAAAGGGCTATGATGATGCTGAACTGGATGCTGCAGAGCAAGGAGAACTATCTCTTCTGTATTTACGGTGTTGACGGTAAGGACTATACGATGGAAAACGGGAGAATAAAGCTGATTAATCAGGATTCACTCTGGTATGAATGGATGTTCAGAAATCTAAATTACATGGAATTTCCTGATAACGTTTCAGATGAGTTTATTGAATCCTTTAAGAACTGGGATAACGACGCTAAGCTGTCATGCCATTTCGGATTTGCATTTGACCCAACTGCCGTAAGAAGTGAAGAGGCAAAAATAAACCAGATCTCTACTGAAAAACTGCTGCCGATTTCTACGGGCTTCGTTGATTATGAAACTGCATTCCCTGAGGCTGAAAAAGCATTAAAGGCTGCAGGAGTGGATAAGTATGTAGCTGAATACCAAAAGCAGCTGGATGCATTTATTGCCGCAAATAAACATTAAGAATTATTGTTTTAACGTGTAGCTGGAAGAGCAGACTTTTTCATTCACATGAATTGGGTCTGCTCTTTTTAGTGCACCATGATATAGAACCATAAAAAAGGCTAGTTATCAATACGCCATCAGACAGGGCGATACTTTCTATTTGATACAGCAATCTTTTACTATGATATTGGACAATGGAAAGCGTATAGTGGATGGCTTGATTCAATCACTGCTGCAATAGGACCGGCGAGCTCATCCGTCAGACTGCGTGCGTTCATTTTTTATTTCCTGCACGGATCTCAGCTTTAACGATAGCACCATTCCTGCCGATGCCAACGCAATACAGATGACGAATAATGCGACAAACCCGTACTGCTCGGCTATATATCCTGCCAGATAGCCGGTGAAGGCAGTCGGAAGCGTGATCACGCTGGACAGTACGAGGCAGGCTGAGCGAGATTCCGGCCGCACAGCCTGAATCGTGTATACATAGTAGCAGGTCCAGATCCCTGCCGTTATACCTGCCAGAAGAATTACCGGGAACATGAATATCATTGGCGCAATGCCCTTAAAAACCAGTGCAAGCAGCGATATCAACGCCGGTAGGAGGATGTTGAACCCTGCCAGCTTCAGTCCGTTATGCGAACCGATTCTGTCACAGATAAAACCCCATAGCCATCCGCCCAATGGCACGCCGACAGATTGGACAAGTATCAGGCTTGCTACCGTGTTCTGCGGTGTTTTCAGGGTATCGGTGCAATAAAGGATAATAAACGGAATGCACATGGAAGCACTAAGAAACAGGAATTGGATCACCATCATTTTTGTGAAGTCCATTTCCAGCTTCAGATATTTCGGCAGATCGGCAAAATAGCCCAGGAAGTTTACCTTGCCTGTTTTATACGGAGCCGGCGCATTTTTGACAAACATCATCATAACACAGGAAAGGGTTGCAAAGACACCGCCTATTAAAAAGATCCAGCCATATGCATTTTTTATATTCATATGAGGATTTGCCAGGAAAACATTGATGAGTACGCCGGCGCCGATGCCTGCAAACCCGCCGAGCAGCATCTGCCATCCCAACAGCCTTCCGTGCCTGTTTTCATCAATGGTATTGGAAAGCACCTCCGACCACGCGGGCACAACCAGCCCGTCACATGCCCATAAAGCCACATAAGCTACAATCAGGATGATTACAGATGCACGGTCGAGGCCGGTGAAGATAAAAAAGGCGGGAAACAACAGCAGCGGACGTAATGAAAACATCAACACCGTACTGAAACGCGCATGATTCCTTACATGAGGCATGAACGGACCGATCAGCAATCTGCAAAAATACATGAAAAAGGACGCCAGCGTAATCGCCAGACCCACGAGCTGCTTGCTGTCTGTCATCATATTTACGAATACGGGAATGACCGTGTTGGTATTAAAAAAGCCTGTCGCTCCCATGAAAAACATGCCTTCAAGTACAAGCAGCCAGTAGTTTTTTCTGTATCGCTCCGCCTCCAGATGCATTTTTGCATAGCCTCCGTTCCGAATCATTTCGTTTTTCATGCCGCAATACCCGGATATGCAATGTCTGTTTCCAGTCAATACTTCTATATTATACCAGATGCAGCGGCAACTACAATCATGGCACGGTTCCGCACACAGGAAAAATAAATACGGAGTACTAGTGTACATAGTATCGATGGGTACAGAGTAGGACGAAATACCTATATAAAGTAGGAACGGATTACCATGTTGAGGACAATGAAATTTGATATAATTCAATCAGGATATTTTTTGAGGGCCGGCAGCCTTCAGAATCAAGCAAAGCCAAAGGGGGCTGTCAAGCAGGTTTTAGCTTAAATGATTTCTTCAACGGGAGATAAGTAATTACTATGGGTATAGGAGCAAGCAGATATGACTCTGTAGTAATCAGCAGCTTTTATAAAACAAGCCATTTGAGGGAAATAGGCGTGAAACGGGTTAGAAAAGTCTGTATGCCGACAGAAGAGAGCTTTTCTTATATACTGGACATGGCCAGAACCGGCAACGAAATGGCAGCAGTGCAGCTCTATGAATGGCATAGGTTCTGTAAACCCGGAAATATAAAGGAGCAGCATATCTTGATGCTGATAGAGGAAGCTGTTTGCGAAATGTTTGTATAGCGCCGGCGGCGGAAGTCCTGCTGTTCGGATACCCCGGTGATAGGGCCGCAGTCCTGGTGACGTATAAGCATCCGAATCTATTTTACAACACCTTGTCCTGATGATACAATATAATATGTACTCCTCTTTGAATAACAGGTATGAGGTAAAATATGTCGAACAGGATTATTATCGGTACTGGTAAAAAAGGCGGCAAAAAAGAGGAAGGTCAAAATCGTTATGAAGCCAAAAATCCGCAGTTGGAAGCGGAAGCTATGCAGGTTGAAGTACGGGATACCGCACAGGAAGCTGCGGAGGAATCCGAGCCGATACCTGTGGATGAAAACGTGTGGGGTAATGACCATACTATTTTAACAAGGCTTGACGAAAAACAGCTTGCCGACAGAAGATTGTATGTAAGAGTCAGACATATGCAAAGAGTTGAATGCCACATGGTATTCGACAGTCCGGAGGTTGAACCCGTTACGCTGGAACAGCCTATCATATTTATTATCAGTGATTTATCCATGGGTGGAATCGGTATAATTAGTGAGCACTATATCGATACCGGCAAAATTCTAGCTATCCCATTAACTTTGGACAACATCCCTTACCAGGTCAAATGCGAGGTGGTATACTGCTTCCGCAATGAAGAAAAATACAGGGCCGGTTTGAAAATCGTACAAAGGGACAAGCATTTTATCAGGCACTTAAAAATATTTATCGCCAGGGTCTCCTTGAACAGTGCCTATGGAAAAAAGGAAGACTGACGGACAGCATCACCGGATTTTAGCTGCTGTCGGTAAAAGCACAGATGGTAAAAGCTTTTGACTTTGCCTCATCTATTAGGTAAAATGATGAAAAGAGGTAGAGTCATGCATATTGATAAGAAAAGTCCGATTCCGGTATATTACCAGCTGAAGAATATTATCCTGAAAAAAATAAAGGATGGGGAGTTTACGGAAGGAAGCCTCATACCATCTGAACGTGATCTCGGGGAAAGCCTGAACATCAGCAGGATGACTGTACGCCAGGCTTTGAACCAGTTGGTTTCAGAGGGTGTGCTTTACAGGGAGAAGGGCAAGGGAACCTTTGTAGCAAGGGAAAAGATTGTCCAGAGAAACATCATGAGCTTTTCCGACACAGTGCGCAGCAAAGGTCTTGTACCATCTACCGTCGTGCTGCATTTTGAAAAAATCTCCGATTGTCCTGACATCAAAAATTTGCTGAACCTTCAGGATACGGAATACCTGTACAACATTAAGCGGCTCAGACTGGCCAATGACCTGCCCATTGCCATTGAGGAGGCTTTTATCCCGGAAACGCATTGCCCGCGCCTGGAAACCTTTGATTTAAAATCCTCTCTCTATAAGCTTTTGAAAGATGAGTACGAACTGTCTATCAGCTACATAGACAACGTGATTTCTGCCGGCAGGCCTGCAAAGGACGAGAAAAAGCTCCTTGGACTGACGGATGCGACTCCGGTACTTCGGATTACCAGCATCAGCCACAGTGAGGACGGCAGGAAGCTTTTCTATGAAAAGGATGTATACCGTTCCGACGAGTATAATTACAACGCAAGGATTTTTATGAACAGGGAGGTTTAGTGCGGCTTCAAACGCAGGTATTGCTTTTGTGGAGAGGACGTGGTATACTTTTATGCAGATGGTATATACCACTATACATATATACCAAATTAACGGAGGTGTCCCCATGACGCAAATGTGGAAAGAAATAATGGAAGAACCAGCAACGATTGAAAACAGTATCAATCAGAACATCAGCCTGATTCATGATATTGTGGAACGCATCAAACAGAGGAATATTGAACATATCATGATTGCAGCAAGAGGAACCTCGGACCATGCAGCGGTATACGCCAAGTACATTATGGAAATCATGCTTGGCATTCCTGTTGCATTGGCTGCTCCTTCCGTATTTACTGTTTATCAAAGACGCCTGAGGTTGGATAACACGCTCGTAATCGGAATATCACAGTCGGGAAAGGCAATGGACGTGTTGGAGGTTGTAAAATCAGCCAATTCCGCTGGGGCACTCACAGTGAGCATTACCAACTATTCTGATTCACCGCTGGCAACGGAAGCAAATTACCATATGGATTGCAGCGCGGGTGTCGAAAAAAGCGTTGCAGCTACAAAGACATTTCTCGCACAGATTACGCTGCTGGCAGCACTTACAGCAGTATGGGCCGGTGATGGACAGCTTTTGAATGAAATCAGGGCTTTGCCGGGAAAAATTGAGCAGACCATTCAGCATTCGGGCTATATCAGTGAAAAGGTGCAGCGCTACCGTTATATGGAGGAATGCTTTGTATTAGCCAGGGGGGTCAATTATGCCATTGCACTTGAAAGCGCGCTGAAAATACAGGAGACCTGCTATGTGAGAGCGAAGGCCTATGCTACGTCGGATTTCTATCACGGGCCATATGCCATGATTGAGAAGGACATGCCGGTAGTGGTATTTGCACCGAACGGTCCTTCTGCAAAGGATGTAAAAGAAATGATTGCAAAACTAAAGGACAGCGGCGCGGAGCTTGTCATCATATCCGATAACAAGGACCTTGCGGTATCCGGAGATTGCTTCTTCGAAATTCCCCCGACGGATAATGATATTCTGTCGCCGTTCCATAATGTTGTCATCGCCCAGATATTTGCCTGCCGGCTGGCTCTGGCAAAAGGCCTGAACCCTGATAGCCCGAGAAGCCTGAGCAAGGTAACGATAACGAAGTGATGAGTGCTTTATAGATGAGTGCTCTATATAAGGAGGCCCGTGAATATGAAAAATTTACTCAAAAAAAAGCCGATGTTTTCGCCCATACTGGATCCGAAGTTTTGTCCCGCATCACTCTACAACAGAGAATTTGTCAGGGCAGCACGGGAATCCGGCAAAAGTGAACCGCTGGTGATTGGGGTTGAACGCTCCGACGGTTTGAGCTCAACATATCAAACGCTGGTATACGCTCACGGAAGCGGGCGTGAGGCTGAAAGCTGCTTTTACGCGGAAAGGCTGGTAAAGACGCTGTTATGGGTATGGGGTGGCTGGAAGGTTACGATAGGCGGGCCTGAATATATAGGGAACCATATAAAGGATATCTACACGCCAGGTGGAGCAAGAGCGTTCGATGCGGCATTTATGAGCCGTGTGTATGAAAAACCGTTTACAGTGGTACACACCGGTGCGGATGAAGTACCACCCGCGAAAGAAGGCTCTATGCCGGTGGGGAGGCACCTGGACGGATGCCGCATCGGCTTTGATGCAGGAGGAAGCGACAGGAAAGTATCAGCCGTAGTGGACGGACAGGCTGTCTACAGTGAGGAAGTGGTATGGCACCCCAAACTGCAAAGCGATCCGGACTATCACTATCAGGAAATATTGGCGGCAATGAAATCGGCGGCGGCGCATATGCCCAGAGTGGACGCCATCGGTGTCAGCTCGGCGGGCATATATATCAACAACAGGGCAATGGTTGCCTCACTTTTTATAAAGGTGCCGCAGGACTTATTTGATGAGAAGGTAAAGGATATTTTTTTCAGGGTGCAGAAGGAATTCGAAGGAGTACCGCTCCAGGTCGCCAATGACGGCGATGTGACAGCCCTTGCCGGAGCCATGGACCTTGACGATACCAGAGTGCTGGGAATAGCTATGGGAACCAGCGAGGCGGCAGGCTATATCAATAGGGACGGGAACATCACCGGTTGGCTCAACGAACTGGCTTTCGTGCCAGTTGATTACAACGAGGGTGCCATGGTGGATGAGTGGTCCGGCGACTATGGCTGCGGCGTGAAATATTTCTCGCAGGATGGTGTCATAAAGCTGGCTGCCCCGGCGGGAATCCCGCTGGATGAAAAGCTTTCCCCGGCCGAAAGGCTGAAGATGGTGCAGGAGCTGCACGAAAAGGGGGACGAACGGGCTGCTGCCATATTCGATTCCATCGGTAGTTACCTCGGATATGCTATCGCACATTATGCGGAATTCTATGAAATCAAGCACATTCTCATACTCGGACGCGTTACTTCGGGGAAAGGCGGAGACGTCATCGCCGGTAAAGCGTCAAAAGTTCTTGAACAGGAATTTCCGGAGATTTTCAGTAAAATAAAAATACATTTGCCTGATGAATCCAGCAGGAGGGTCGGCCAATCCATAGCGGCTGCCAGCCTGCCGAAGATCCGGGTGGAAGGGAGGTAGAACCATGCATCTGAAAAATAACGGAGCGGAATTTTTTATACCGGATGGAATGCCTGTTGACGAAGCGGTCGGGAGGACGACCCATCTGGCCATATCCGCACATCAGGACGACATTGAAATCATGGCATATGACGGCATAGGAAAATGTTTCGGCAGGGATGACCAGTGGTTTATGGCTGTTGTTGTGACAAACGGGGCGGGAAGTCCCAGAAATGGACTTTATGCGGATTATACCGATGAACGGATGCAGCAGGTCAGGAAAGTAGAGCAGAAAAAGGCCGCCTTTGTCGGGGAATATTCTGCGCTGGCGCTGATGGATTATAGCAGCTCGTCCGTAAAGGACCCGCAAAACGACGACATTGTGGAGGAGCTGAAGCAAATCATTCTGGCGTCCCGGCCTGAAGTGATCTACACCCATAACCTGGCCGACAAGCACGATACCCATATAGGCACCGTCGTCAAGGTGATCCGGGCTTTGCGGGAGCTCCCCGAGGAGGCTCTGCCGGATAAGGTATACGGCTGTGAGGTATGGAGGAATCTGGACTGGATGAACGATGAAGAAAAGGTCATGTTCGATGTTTCCGCCCACCCCAATATTGCTGCTGCAGTGGTTGAAGTATTTGACTCACAGATTTGCGGCGGTAAACGGTATGACCTTGCAACAATGGGAAGGCGGCTTGGTAACGCCACCTACTCGGCATCCCACGGTACGGATGAGGCAACCGCCCTTTCCTATGCCATGGACCTTACACCGTTAATTAAGGATAAGACCATGGATATACGGATTTATACAACGGAATACATAGACAGATTCAAAGCTGACGTATATGACCGTTTAAACAAAGCAATCCAGGTTAAATAGAACTGAATGGCACAAAAAAGGAGAGGCAGCGCACCTCTCCTTTTATTTA
>JAEZMC010000117.1 GCA_023435805.1 Bacillota bacterium
CTCAGAAGGAGATCGTTACAATATTGAGAGCTCCCCACAAGTATAAGGATGCACGTGAACAGTTTGAAATGAGGACGCACAAGAGACTAATAGACATATTGCTGCCCACACCCAAAACGGTTGATGCGCTGATGAGGCTGGATCTTCCGGCAGGCGTGGACATTGAGATCAAACTTTAAGACTCTTGGCAGGAGTGATCACGTTCGCAAGAGATTGTGAACCAATGATATTTAGGAGGTAAGGGAATGAACAAGTTTATACTTGGGAAGAAGATAGGGATGACGCAGATATTCAATGAAAACGGCCTTGCAATACCTGTAACGGTTATACAGGCCGGACCGTGTGCCGTCGTCCAGAAGAAGACAATTGAGAATGACGGTTATACGGCTCTCAAGCTCGGGTTTGAAGAGATCCCGGAAAAGAAGCTGAACAAGCCTGATAAGGGTTTGTATGCAAAAATAAAGGTATCATCCAGACGGTATCTGAAAGAGTTCAGAACAGATGATGTTGCCAAGTATGAAATCGGCCAGGAGATCAAAGTAGCCGATATGTTCAGCAACGGTGACAAAATCGATGTGAGCGGCATTTCAAAAGGTAAGGGCTTCCAAGGCGTCATCAAAAGATTTGGAACATCCAGGGGTCCTGAAACCCATGGCTCCATGTATCACAGAAGAGTCGGTTCAATGGGTGCCGGCACCAGCCCGGGAAGAGTTTTCAAAGGCAAGCATGAGCCGGGTCACATGGGAGTCGATAAGATAACAGTTCAAAACCTGGACGTAGTCAAGGTTGACAGCGAAAGGAACCTTCTGTTGGTAAAGGGAGCAGTTCCCGGACCCAAGGGCGGCCTGGTCGTTGTAAAAGAAACTGTCAAATCTGGCAAGTAATACGGATGGGAGGAGGAAGCGATTATGCCAAAGGTTGATTTATACAACATGAAAGGCGAGACTGTCGGAGAGATCGAGCTGAATGATACCATATTCGGCGTAGAGGTCAATCAAAACGCAGTGCATCTCGCAGTACAGAATCAGTTAGCAAACAAGAGGCAGGGTACACAATCCACCAAGACCAAAAGTGAGGTAAGGGGCGGTGGTATCAAGCCTTGGAGGCAAAAAGGAACGGGCAGGGCAAGACAGGGAAGCATCCGTTCCGCACAGTGGATCAAGGGTGGAATTGTTCTCGGACCGAAGCCGAGAAGCTATTCATATACATTACCTAAAAAGCTCAAAAAGCTGGCACTTAAGTCGGCTCTTACATCAAAAGTCAATGATAAGGAACTTCTCGTTCTTGACAAGTTGAATTTTGACACCATAAAAACAAAACAAATGGCAAATGTTCTGAATTCATTAAAGGTGGACACCAGCGTTCTTATCGTTCTTGACGGTAAAAATGAAGCTGTCGAAAAATCCGCAAGGAATATACCCGGTGTGAAGACGGCGTTTGTTAACACCATAAACGTATTTGACATCCTCAAACATGATAAGTTCATCATAACGAAGGATGCAGTCGAAAAAGTCGAGGAGGTGTACGCATAATGAGGACACCTGAAGATATCATTTTAAGGCCGTTCATCACTGAAAAAAGCAATCTTGAGGTTGCAAACGGCAAATACACCTTTATCGTAAATGTGAATGCGACAAAGACGGAAATCAGGCAGGCGGTTGAAAAGCTGTTCCAGGTAAAGGTAGTCCAGGTCAACACCATTAATTATGAAGGAAAGCTCAAAAGAATGGGCGTTCATGTTGGACCCAGACCGGATTGGAAAAAGGCTATCGTCAAGATCGATCTTGATCCCAAACCGGATACCTACCTGACAAAGGGCGGCAAGGAAGCAGCAGCCGGCAGGAAATACAAGACCAGCATTGAAGAATTCGGCGTAACACAATAAGGAAAGAAAACGCGTCAAATATAGGTACATTACACGTTTTCAGATTAAGGAGTGAGAAGAAATGGCAGTAAAAAAGTATAGTCCTACTTCTCCCGCTAGAAGGTTCATGACTGTATCCACCTTCGAGGATATCACCAAAACCGTTCCCGAGAAATCATTGGTGGAGACGATAAAGAAATCCGGCGGAAGAAACAATTACGGTAGGATCACCGTACGTCACCACGGTGGCGGGGCAAGACAAAAATACAGAATCATTGATTTCAAGAGAGATAAGGACGGCGTGAAAGCAAAAGTAGCCGCCATAGAATATGATCCGAACAGGACTGCAAATATTGCGCTTCTCTACTATGTAGACGGAGAAAAGAGATATATACTGGCTCCTGTAGGCCTGAAGGTGGGAGATTTCGTTGAATCGGGAGCAGATGCAGACATCAAGCCGGGCAACACCCTTCCGCTTACAAACATTCCGGTCGGTACCATGATCCACAACATCGAGCTCAAGCCCGGAAAAGGCGGTCAGCTTGTCAGGGCGGCCGGAAATTCGGCGCAGCTTATGGCGAAGGAAGGCGATTATGCACAGGTAAGGCTTCCTTCCGGTGAAGTCCGGATGATCAGGATGATATGCAAGGCGACCATTGGTCAGTTAAGCAATATTGAGAATGAAAACATCTCCATCGGCAAGGCCGGCAGAAAGAGATGGATGGGCGTCAGACCTACCGTACGAGGTGTTGTAATGAACCCTGTAGACCATCCGCACGGCGGTGGTGAAGGCAAGTCTCCGATCGGAAGGCCGAGTCCGGTTACTCCGTGGGGCAAGCCTACACTGGGTTACAAGACCAGGAAGAAGAAGAAAAAGTCCGATAAGTTCATTGTCAAGAGAAGGAACCAGAAATAATTAACATTGCGGGAAGCCGAAGCGCCAAGGTGAACAGCCTGACAAGCTTGCGGCAGTTTCCGGAGTAAGGAAAGGATGACTAATACCAAATGAGCAGATCTTTAAAGAAGGGACCATATGTTGACCTGAGGCTTCTTAAGAAGGTTGAGGAAATGAACAAGACCAATGACAAAAAGGTTTTGAAAAGCTGGTCCAGGGCGTCAACGATTTACCCTCAGATGGTTGGACATACTATTGCAGTACATGACGGCAGAAAGCATGTACCGGTATATAT
>JAEZMC010000163.1 GCA_023435805.1 Bacillota bacterium
AGTGACAAGGGGCTGGTGAGCGTATCGGCTTTTTCACCCTCTATAAGCGATACGGTAAGAGTAAACGGTAAACGGGTGAACCTCAATGTTGCAGCGAGGTACAACTCCTATGAGGGAAAGACCTACATATGGCTGGCAACGCCTATTATCACTACAGAATACTGAAGATAGCCGTATGTCCGAAATACAAAAGAGAGTGAAAAGGAGAGAGTAAACGTGTCCAGACTCATCATAACGGAAGGCAAGCCATTAAAAGGCCGGGTACGAGTCAGCGGAGCCAAGAATTCAGTGCTTCCGATTATTGCCGCATCGTTGCTGGCTGACGGCAGAAGTGTAATAGAGGAAATCCCGTATCTGAATGATGTGAAAATCATGTGTGACCTGGTGGAATCGCTGGGTGCCTCCGTCAAAATTTCGGAAGATCAAACAAAGCTTGAAATCAGCTGCAGATCACTGACCAATACCACAGCGCCTTACGAGCTGGTCAATAAAATGAGGGCATCCTTTCTGGTGGCCGGGCCTTTGCTTGCAAAAACCGGTGCTGCACGCATATCGCTGCCGGGAGGCTGCGCAATCGGATCAAGGCCGGTGGATCTTCATTTGAAAGGCTTTACTGCGCTGGGTGCGACGATAACACAGGGGCACGGCTATATTGAGGCCAGAAAGCAGGGCAGGCTGAAGGGCGGGAAGGTATACCTCGACTTTCCGAGTGTCGGAGCTACGGAAAATATCATGATGGCTGCAGCGTTGGCAGAAGGCACAACGACAATTGAAAATGCCGCAATTGAACCGGAAATTGTCGACCTGGCTACGTACCTCACTACAATGGGCGCCGATATAAAGGGAGCGGGCACGGATACCATCAAAATTTCAGGCGTCCGGGATCTGCAAGCCGCATCCCATACAATCATACCTGACCGCATAGAAGCGGGTACGTATATGGTAGCGGCAGCTATCACTGGCGGAGATGTAGTGATAGAAAATGTGGTTACAGACCATGTCAAACCGGTATGTGCGAAGCTCAGGGAAGCCGGGGTGGAGGTCTCGGAGGAGCTGACCTCCATACGCGTCCGGGGAGGCGATTTACAGGCTGTCGATATTAAAACACACCCCTATCCGGGATTTCCGACAGACATGCAGTCCCAGATGACTTCCATGCTTAGCGTGGCTTGCGGTACCAGCATGGTGATCGAGACTATTTTTGAAAACAGGTTCATGCATGTATGTGAACTTAAGAGAATGGGTGCCAATATAAAGATCGAGGGCAGAAGTGCGATTATTGAGGGTTGCAGCAAGCTGACCGGTGCGAAGGTCAGGGCGACCGATTTAAGGGCCGGGGCTGCGCTGATCCTGGCCGGACTGACAGCGGAAGGCACAACTGAAATTATGGATGTGGAACATATCGACAGGGGCTATATGAAGGTGGATGAAAAGCTGAGGGGCCTTGGTGCCAATATCGTCAGGAGAGAAGACTGACGAGTGAAAGGGGGCATACTTTTTTTTTGTACGAATAAAATGTATAGGACATACCTTGTTGCATTTTTCCGCAAAGGGTTAAATGTGTCATATATGAGATAAAATACGGGGGTCGTAATGAAAAAACTTGTGTACTATGCCGGCATGATGATTGCGGTGGTCATACTGCTGCCGTTATTTATTGTGAAGGGCTGCGGGCATTCGGCAGAGAAAAAGCCTTCAACCAATGTTACCGGCAGCAAGGAACGTACGATTCTTGTATATGATTCAACAAAGCATAAAACGGTGAAAATGAACCTGGAGGAGTATATAAAGGGCGTAGTCGCAGCAGAGATGCCGGCGGATTTTGACATGGAGGCACTGAAGGCGCAGGCTGTAGCGGCAAGAACCTTTGCATATGGGAGGCTTACGGGCGTTTATAAATCAAAGCAGGGCGTACACGATGACGCGGATATCTGTACGGACTCCACTCACTGCCAGGCCTGGTGTTCCAGGGAGAGTGCAATGAAAAAGTGGAGCGTTTTTTTTGCTGCAAGAAATTGGTCCAGGATAGAAAAGGCGGTTCAGGATACCAGCGGAATGATCGTCGTTTATAGAGGAAATATCGCCAATACTCTTTTTCATGCAAGCAGCCCCGGAAAAACGGAAAATTCGGAAGATGTGTGGGCGGGTACGGTGGTACCGTATTTGAGGAGTGTGGACAGCGGCGGCGAGGAGCGCTCCAAAGGCTATATCACCTCCGTTCTGATAAAAAAAGCCCGGCTGCTGGAAAAGCTGGCACAGGCTTACCCGGATGCCAAGATAAAAGAGGATGTTTTGGATAAAATTAAAATACTGGATTATACAACCGGCGGCAGAGTAAAGACGTTAAAAGTTGGTAATCTTACATTGAAAGGAACGGAGTTCAGAACCCTGTTCAATTTACGGTCGTCTGATTTTACTGTGGAAAAGGCTGACGGGCAAACATTAAAAATAACCACCACAGGCTATGGCCATGGGGTGGGGATGAGCCAGTGGGGTGCCGATTCGCTTGCAAAGAAGGGCGGTACGTATATGGAAATTCTGAAGCATTACTATACAGGTGTTGACATCGTTTCAATCGAAGAATATGAAACGAAGAATATGAAAAATCCTGACTAATCCGGTCGATTGCATCCTTCTTGCATTTGCAAAAAAATCAAATTATTTCACACCATATGTATATCGTTGCCATATGCGGAAACAATATTATATGGAGGTGGAATTTGTGAATATGAAAAAATTGTTTCCAGACGAGAAAGGAACAAAAAAGGGAATCAGGGAGTTTCTGGACAAGAAGGGGTTTTATATTGTCCTGTTATTATGTATAGCTGTTGTAGCCGGTACAGCCGTTTTTGTCACTACACGCAACGCTACTTCCGGTAAACCCAATTATGAAGCCAGAAATTTGAATCCGGAGGAAGGCAGCAACAGTATTGCCGTCGATAACACCAACCAGCTCATTGGACAGGAGCCGGAAAATACACATGTTTCGGCGTCTGCCGGCAAGCAGACCGATATCGGCAATGCAGCCGCGGTGACGAATAGCAGTGGCGGCAGCGCTGTGCAGCCCAAGGATAACGAAACCAAGACCACCACGCCCAAGGCGCCTGCAAAAAGCACCCCCAAGGCGACAAGCACGAAAGGTACGGCATCTGTGAAGCAGCAAAGCTTTATTATGCCTGTCACCGGTGAAGTAACCCTTGAATATGCAAAGGACAAGCTGGTATATTCAAAGACGCTTGAGGAGTGGCGCGCCCATGCGGGAGTGGATATTGCCTCGGACAGGGGAACTCCTGTCAAGGCCGTGGCAGACGGTGTCGTCAGTGACGTCAGAAATGATACGTTCTATGGCATTACCGTTGTTGTGGACCATGGCAACGGCCTGCAGAGCCTTTACAGAAATCTTGCTTCGGATGAAATGGTATCAGTAAATCAAAAGGTAAAACAAAACGAGATCATCGGCAGTATCGGAAATACCGCCGCAGATGAGTCTGCTGAACAGCCGCACCTGCATTTTGAAGTTCTGAAGAATAATGTCGATGTGGATCCAATGGCATATTTGCCCAAAAACAATGCAGTTGCAGATTAATGTATTGAAGCCATAAAACACAGTATATATACGTCAAAAACAGGAGCAGGGTGAAACAGACCCCGCCCCTGTTTTTTTGTCGCTCTTTTTACATATCGCCGCTGGCTGAAGTGATCCTGCCCGATTTTATTTCTTTGCATTTAAATCATATCGATTCCCGGCAAGGCATATATATACTGTAGTGATACAAGGATGCAAGCCCGGTCGGCCATTTTATGAACGATGGATAAACTGGAGCGGCATGCGTTCGTCGTCATGGAGGAACGCATAGCCGGAAGATATATCACCTGTGATAAATGAGTATATACACCAAGGTTTCTGACATTTCTCCATAGTATGACTTGAAGAGGGGGGTACGTAGTTGAAGGGATATATTGAAGAGAGAGCGGTCGAACTGGCCAACTATATCATTGACAAGAAAACTACCGTAAGAGCGGCCGCTAAAAAATTCGGGATCAGTAAAAGTACCGTACACAAGGATGTAACTGAGCGGCTGAACAGAGTGAAGCCCGAACTGGCGGACCATGTGAGAATGGTGCTGGAGGAAAACAAAGCGGAAAGACATATCAGGGGCGGGGAAGCCACCAAGGCGAAGTATCAGGGTGGGACTGCGAAGGCAGTCTGATACTGTAGTAAAATACGAAAAATTGATATACAAATCAGGGGAGCTGCAGCATATTATTGCCGCAGCTTTTCTGTTTGAACGGAAAACGGCCGCAGTGCGGAGCGGATGCCGCAGATAAAACGGCACAAAGAAAAATGCCGCCTATTGCATAATTATTTTTATATGTTAATATTATTCTAGGTGTCTTCGTGTTTTTCTGCTGCAAAAAAATGTTACTTATATGTTTTTGGTGATTTGCCAAAACGGACAAGTTATATAAAGGGGTGTGTTTTATTGGGCTTGGGACAGGATATCGGAATTGACCTTGGCACAGCTTCCGTACTGGTCTATATCAAGGGTAAGGGAATCGTACTGCGGGAGCCATCCGTGGTAGCAATCGACAAAAATACAAACAAGTTGCTGGCGGTTGGCGAGGAAGCACGCCGCATGCTGGGCAGAACACCCGGAAACATAGTTGCCATCAGGCCGCTTAGAGAAGGTGTTATTTCAGACTATGACATCACGGAAAGAATGTTGAAATATTTCATCAATAAAATTTGCGGGAACAAGGTTTTCAGGCTGTTCAAGCCAAGAATCATGGTTTGTGTGCCCAGCGGTGTGACCGAGGTGGAAAGACGTGCGGTCATCGATGCGGCCATGCAGGCAGGTGCCAGAAAAACCTACCTGATTGAGGAGCCCATAGCGGCTGCCATCGGAGCAGGCATCGACATTTCAAAAGCCTGCGGCAGCATGGTGGTTGACATAGGCGGCGGCACGACGGATATAGCGGTTATTTCACTCGGAGGGACAGTCGTCTCCTCCTCTATCAAGATAGCAGGCGATAAGTTTGATGAAGCCATTGTCAGGTATATGCGCAAAAAGCATAATATCATGATCGGTGAACGCACCTCAGAGGAACTGAAGATCAACATCGGTACGGTCTACCCCAGAGTACAGGAGGTTGCCATGGATGTCAGGGGAAGAAATCTGATATCAGGGCTGCCAAAAACTATTTCAGTGACTTCCACGGAGATCATGGAAGCGCTGGAAGAGCCTATTTCCAGTATAATCGAAGCAGTTCATGCCGTTCTTGAAAGAACGCCGCCGGAGCTTGCAGCCGACATCAGCGACAGAGGCATTGTCCTGACAGGTGGCGGAAGCCTGGTATATGGTTTGGACAAGCTTCTTCAGGAAAAGACGGGCATCAATGTCATCATAGCCGACGACGCCATTTCCTGTGTAGCGCTGGGAACGGGGGAAGCGTTGAACAATATTGAAGCGATCGAGCAAAGTGCCATAGCCGAAAGCAAGAACAGACGTTAATAAAAAACGGCCATTTAACCGAACCATAACATACAGCTGTACAATTGAATCCACGTAATGACAAGGCCGGGGTGAAGCATCCCGGTCTTTTTTGTGTGCTGTGCATCCAGCCTGGTTCCCGGTTCATCGGATAGAAAATCCCGGCAGAATTGCCCGAAATATCGAAATGAGGGTTAAGAAAGGGCGGTGTTCAGCCGATAATACTAATGGCGCTGCTTTAATGTATGCAGAATATGCAGGGATTCCGCCTCTATAATAGGCGGTTCCGCGAGGAGTATATATGATACGTGGCTTGTACACATCCGGCTGGAGCATGCTGGCCGTTCAAAAAAAGATGGATGTCATAACGAACAACATGGCCAATGCCAGCACCAGCGGCTTTAAAAAAGATACGCTTGTGCTTGAAAGCTTTCCCGACGTTTTAACGAAAATAGTTAATGATCACAATGGTACAGCCAATTCAACACGGAATATTGGTACCATGGAGCTGGGCAATGACGTGGGGGAAGTATACACAAACTACATGCAGGGGCAGCTCACCTCTCCGGAAAAATCCCTCGATATGGCCATCCGTGACAGCAGCAACGCGTTTTTTACCATTGAAAAGACGGATGCCGACGGCAATACAAACACCTATTACACACGTAACGGCTCCTTTACCAGGAGCAGCGACAACATTCTCGTAACAGCCGAGGGCTACGCTGTGCTGGGTGAAAACGGGCCGATCGTACTTGGCAGCGGAAGCTTCTCGGTAGGAGAGGACGGATCGATTCTTCAAAACGGTGAAATTCTGGACAAGCTGCTGATTACAGAGTTTGCTGATACAACAGAGCTTAAAAAATACGGAGATAATTTGATACAGGCTGATGCAGGCGCACAGACGCAAGCATTTTCCGGAACGGTTCAGCAGGGCTTTGTTGAACTTTCCAATGTAAACATCGTACGTGAAATGGTTGATATGATAACGGTGATGCGTTCTTATGAGGCGAACCAGAAGGTGCTGCAGTCGATGGACAGCACACTGGAGAAGGCAGTAAATGAAGTGGGCAGAGTAGGGTAACAGATTTTTATCTCAAAGCAGGAAGCGGGAGGCCGGTAAATTATGATGAGAGCATTGTGGACAGCGGCATCGGGAATGATCGCACAACAGACAAATGTGGATGTCATATCCAACAACCTTGCCAATGTCAATACGACAGGATTTAAAAAAGAACGGGCGGAATTCAAGGATTTATTATATGAGACTCTGGACAGGGCGCGCGTACTTCCAACTGGCGGTAAACCTGTGAACCTGCAGGTAGGCCACGGGACAACGGCTGTCGCGACAGTGAAGAATTTTGAAACAGGCAACCCTGAAGAAACAGGCAATGCCCTTGATTTCTTTATTGACGGGGAAGGTTTTTTCATGGTGCAGGGTCCGGCAGGCGAAATAAACTATACCCGTGACGGCAGTTTTAAAATCAGCATTACGGACAGCGGAAAAATGCTTACCACCTCAGACGGCTATTATGTGCTCGATGAAGCCGGTTCTCCCATTGCCATTGACGTGGATCTTTCCAAGCTGATCGTTTCACAGAACGGCGAATTGAGTTATGTGGACGAGGATGGGCTGACTGTACCGACAGGGCAATCGATCGGCCTGGCATATTTCGACAACCGAAACGGACTTGAGAGTATCGGCAGGAATCTGTACAAGGGCACCCCGGCGGCAGGCGAACCGATGATGGCATCGGAATCCACCCAGATAAGCCTGATCAATCAAAACTTTCTTGAAGCCTCCAACGTTAAAACCGTGGAGGAAATGGTAAAGCTTATCGTCGCCCAAAGAGCATATGAGTTGAATTCCAAGGCGATCCAATCCTCCGATGAAATGCTTGGTATTGCCAACAACCTGAGAAGATAATAAAATAGGGGATGGAGTATTCACATACCCCGATTTTGCAGAGGGAGCCATATGGATATAGGTAAAATCAGTGGCAATTCAATAACGGGCGGCATGACGAACGAAGCCGCAGCAGCAGCGGCGCAGGCTGATGACGACAGCTTTGCCAGAAGGCTTGATGCTGCGGTAAGGAGCAAGGATGACGCAGAATTAAAAAAAGCCTGCCAGGAATTTGAAGGTATCATGCTGGACATGCTGTACAAATCCATGAAGGCTACCATTATCAAATCGGACCTTGTTGAGAAGGATGCGGGTACGGAGATCTTCGAGTCCATGCGGGATGAAAACCTGATGGAACAGGCCTCGAAATCTGGCAGCTTCGGTCTTGCAGAGTCGCTGTACAAGCAGCTGTCCAGGCATTCCGGTACCGGTGTGAAGAATGTGGGCAAAGAATCTGTACAGGAGAGTACAACTGTTTCTGAAGAAAACGGCGGGTAAAAGAGTACGGTATATCATTTTCATAGCGTTGTTTATTGTGATGTCCTTTGTTTTATTGTTAACAGGACATTTTTTGTTATCCGATGCAAATCATAACTATTCGGAAAACGGATGGAGTTCCTTCCTCAGGGGGATATTCAGCGGCTTCTCAGACAAGCATGCTCAGGCTCCGGAGAAAAGCTCCCAGGAATCCGAACCGGCGGAAGAACCCGAAGGACCGTATGCCAACCCGGTAAAATATACTCACCGGTCAGAGTATGTCAACGGCGTCAAGCAGGAAATCAACATACTGGAGATGGAGCCTTCGGCAGAGGGCTTACGGATCCGGCCTGTTTTATCCCATGATTTGATATACGGCTTTGAATTATTAAGTGAAATGGCAGCGAGGAAAAAGGCATATGCTGCAATAAACGGCGGTTTTTTTCATGAGTACGGGCTGCCGTCTGGCATGGTGATGATTGATGGTGAACTCATATCCGCATCAACCGGACGTTACCCGGTTTTTATCGTTGAGAAGGGAAAAGCGTCTCTCAAGGAAATAAACAGCGTGATAACCGTCGTAGTGGAAAACGGCGGCGGACAGATTCAGATCGACCGTTTGAACTCTCCTGCAGGCGCAGGAGATACGGCGGTGTACACGCCGGTCTATGGACTGAGTAACAGAGCGGATAAGGCAAACTATTCGGTTTCGGTTGAGAATGGTGTAGTAACAAAAGTAGCCTATAGC
>JAEZMC010000272.1 GCA_023435805.1 Bacillota bacterium
GGCTTCGACAGGGGATTGCTGAAGCATTCGCTTGATGTAACCTCGACTGAAATTGAGGAAAAGAAGGTTGAGCTTGCACGGGCAAAAATGGAGGTATCCATCTACGGCAATGCTACCGGACTTTCCAGAGAACAGAGACAGGATTACGAAAAAATCAGAGATCATTATTTCAGTGTCAGGGACAAGCTAAAGCAGCTGGAGGAGGACAGAAAAAATCTGACCGGCTATTTGAGGACACATGGCGAAGGCGAAATATCCGTTTTGAAAAAGGTATATCCCAATACGCAGTTTGAAATAAAGAATATGGTTAAAGAAATAACCAAACCCGTCATGAGCACAAGTTTTTATGCACAGGACGGACAGATAAAGGAGCTTTGACAGGTGGTATTATGGCGGTTTTTTGCGGTGTGGACATTATTGAAATAGAACGGCTGAGGAAATCCATTGAGGAAGTTGGCGGCTTTAGGGAAAGAGTTTTTACAGATGGTGAAATTGCGTATTGTGAAAACAGGAAAAAAGCAAGGTATGAGAGCTATGCCGCAAGGTTCGCGGCAAAGGAAGCGGTTTTAAAGGCGCTGGGAACCGGCCTGGCGGACGGCCTGGGCTGGAGGCAGATAGAAATACTGAATGATGACAGAGGCAAACCTCACGCTATTTTGACGTCCAGAGCAAGAGAGCTGTTTGAGGCAATGGGCGCAAAGGGAATGGACGTCAGCGTATCCCATTGCGGTGCATATGCCATCGCATATGCGGTAATTGAGGTCTGAGGGGGCGGGGCTATGAAGATAAAGCTGCTTCACTTCGGGGATCTCCATCTGGATGCGCCGTTTACTTCGCTGTCAGCGATGGAGGGAGTGCCGGGACGGAGACGGCAGGAGCTCAGGCTTGCGCTGGCCCGGATTGTTGACCTGGCTGCTGCAGAAAAAGCGGACATGCTGCTCGTCTGCGGGGATCTTTATGAGCACGGCTATTCAGGAAAAAATACCATTCACTATATTGGCGATCAGTTTCAGAAAATCCGGGATATCCCCGTGCTGATCATACCGGGAAATCATGACCCGGCTGTGCCCAATTCTTTTTATCAACATTTTGACTGGCCGAAGAATGTCAGGATTTTGGGGAAGTCGGATTTTTATGAGCACGCTGCCACCGGAGCCCGGGTGTACGGATGCCTGCCTCCCTTGGAGAGTCCGGACTGCTCAAGGATCAACATTCTCATGCATCATGGTACGCTGGACATGCCGTTCAGCGCCGACGCTTTCCAGCCGCTTTCCAGTACGGAGGTTGACCTGTACGGGTTTGACTACTGTGCGATGGGACATTTCCATACCAGGCTGTACGGAGCGGGACGGAAGCACCGCATATATAATCCCGGAAGCCCGGAACCTCTTGGCTTCGATGAGGAAGGCGAACATGGCGTATTTATCACAGAAATAGAAAAGCTGCCGGGTAAAGACAGTACGGTACGGGCTGAATTCAGAAGGCTGAATCAGAGGTTTTTTATCAATCTGGAGGTTCAGGCGGGCGGCTGCCTGTCCGACGAGCAGGTGGCGCAAAGGGCCGCTGATGCGATGGCGCGCGGAAGTCATGAGGACCTATACCGCATTACTCTCCATGGCTATATCAACCGCGACTATAAAATAAGTACCTCTTATATAGAAGAATGTTTGAAGGCAAAGGCTTTCTACATCAGATTGATCGATCAAACCGAGCCGGATTATGATTTTGGGCTCATCTCCCGTGAACAGGGGCTTCGCGGGCTTTTTGCCAAAAAGATGCTGGAGAGGGCTGCCAGGGCTGTTGATGAGGAAGAAAGGCGGCTGATCATGCAGGCGTTGTATTATGGAATGGAAGCAATAGACGAGGGTACCGTATGCATATAGACAGGCTGGAAGTGAAGGGGTTCGGCAGGCTGACGGCCCGGACGGTCTCATTCAAAAAAGGAATAAATATTTTATACGGTAGTAATGAAGCGGGAAAGACAACCCTCCAGTGGTTTATCAAAGGAATGCTATACGGCCTGAAAAGCACAAGACAGGCGAAGAACGGACAGCTGCAGCCGGCTAAACGGTTCAGGCCCTGGTCGGGCGGTCCGTACGGCGGGGCGATGGTTTATACACTGGATGACGGAACGGTCTGCCGGGTGGAGCGAGATTTTGAAAAAGGCATTGTTCAGTTGTTTGACGGATCCTTTAATGACTTAACGGGTTCTTTTGATATAGGTAGGGACAAGCAGCCGACTTTTGCAGAAAGACAGCTGGGGATGGATGAAGGGACCTTTGAGCGTACGGTGTTTGTAAGACAGACGGAGGTCCGGCTGGACCAGGACGGTACTGCCGCCCTTGCAGCGAAGCTGGCCAATGCAAACAGCACGGGCAACGAAGAGATTTCTTTCAGCATGGCGGAGCGGGCACTGACGGAAGCATTGAAAAACAATGTCGGTACGGCAAGAACTACCACACAGCCCCTGGACAGGCTGGAAGAAGGCCTCAGGCAGCTTCGGGAAAAGCAGGGGCTCCTTGAAAGGCAACAGCAGCAGAGGCTGTCGATACAGGAAGATTGGCAGGAAGTGAGAAACCGGTCCGACAGGCTTAAAAAAGAGCTTCGCTATCTGGAACATATCGGCAGTCTCATCGATATCAGAAAAGAGCTGGATGCCAGTCTGAAAATGGAAGCCGGGCTGAAGGAAATGCTGAAAAGCCTGAAGGGAATTGAAACAGCTTCAGGAGGTACGGAGGCTGATATAGAACTGGATGTAACGGCAAAGCCGGCCACGGACGGAGAAGCCCGAGTCCTCCGCAGGCGGCGGAGTGACCGCCGCACCCGGTTTTCCCGTACAATTCCGTTTTATCTGCCGGCGGCCTTTGCTTTCGCGGTTCTGCTGGAAACGGCAGCATTCATGCTGAGGAATACATCTGCCTGGCAATCTATTCTATTCGGCACTTTAGGGTTGCTGACAGCCTCCGCAGCCGTTATACTTACTTTGAATAAAACGCGGCGAAATACCGATACGATATACGGGCAGGAGGAACTTCCGAATATCCGGGAACACAGTGAAGAATGGAAAGCATTTGCCGGCAATATTTGCGCAAGCGCCTCCCTCCTGTACGGCAGCCGGCTGAACAGTGCAGACGATATCCGCAAGGCACTTGGTGAAACTGCGGAAAAGCTAGATGAATTAAGCACGATGCTTGATAAAGGCATTGCGGCGGCGAAGGGCATGGGATGCTGGGCCAACGGTGCTTTTCCTGCCGATGAACTGGATACGGTCCTTTTCGATGCGGACGCAACCGTTCTGGATAAAGCATTGAAGGCTGAAACGGAAAAGACGGATCAGGAGCTTTTGCAGGCAGCCTTGAGGGAGAAGTATCTCGAGGGCCTCATGGAAGACAAGGGTGGAGAACTGGATGAGCTGCAGAGGATTGAAGAAGAAATGGCAGACACGCAGGAGAGGATCCTTGAGCTCCGGAATACGGGCGCTGCCTTGAAGCTTGCCCAAACAGTATTGGCAGAGGCGGGGCTGGAATTAAAACGGAGCTTCGCACCAGGGTTGAACAGCAGTATGAGCAAGATCATTGCCGGCCTGACGGCGGGCAGGTACACCGATCTGCGGGGTGACGACAGGCTGCTGCTGCAGACGTCGGATCCTGAAAGCGGAGATGTCAAAAATGCACTTATGCTCAGCGGCGCCACGGCTGATCAGATGTACCTTGCGCTGCGGCTTGCCATGGCCGGCTTGCTCTCTGCAGGAGGGGAAAGCCTGCCGCTTGTTATGGATGAAGTTTTTTCACTCTATGATGACAACCGGACATCACTTGCGTTAAAATATTTACATAATACATATGAGAACGGACAGGTCCTGATATTTACCTGCAAGCAAAGAGAAGTGGAGCTGGCGCGTAAAATATGCGGAAATGATCTGAATCTGGTGGAGCTGTGAAATGAGACGACATAAAAAACATATATGGTATATAAACGGATGGATTGCAATATTGGCGCTTGCTGTTCTGTTGACGGGCTTAACGGGCTGCAGCGGTACTGCTGCAGAGGTGGCGGTGACGGAGGAGTCTGATGCTGCGCAGGAATCCTCGCAGGATACGACGGCTATTGGATACGTGTATGGCATACCGATGGATGAAAATGCAGGTGTCATAACGGAAAATGTTGCAGATATCTATTCCAGTCCTGATGTGAAATCAGACCGCATCACACAGGCTTTGTACAATCAGCCGGTCAGCATCCTGCAGCAGGAGCCGGGCTGGGCTAGAGTGGCTGCTGTTGACGGAAGTATCGGCTGGATGAAGCTGAAATACATCGACAGGGATGTTTCCAGTATTTACGGCAAAACCTACAACCACAGGATTATTGTTACCAGCAGGGAGAAAACTGTCCATTCCGGCCCATCCGGCGGCGTAACATATGTGGAAGCTCCCATGGGCTGTGAATTTCTTTCATTTAACAGCTCCGGCGATGCTTATGAGGTTTTTTTACCCGGCGGCAAGACAGGCTGGATCAAAGGCAGCGGCATGATCCATATCGGACAGAACCAGGCCATTCCCGTTACCAATGCGGAGGACTTTGCTGCTACGGCACTCAGGCTCAAAGGTGCCAGCTACCTTTTGAACGGCATGAGCGGGTTGGGCATTGACGCGCACGGACTGGTTTATATCTGTGCAAGGATAAACGGCGTAGCGCTGCCCAGGAGCCTTGCCGGACAGCTGTCCTCCGGAACGGAAATCGCTCCTGAGGAGGCGCGGGCTGGGGATCTGGTGTTTCTGGCCGGTATCGGCGAAGGGGAAGAGGAAACCGTTACCTGTGTAGGTGTCGGAATCGGCAGCGGAAACTATCTGTATGCCGGCAGAAAATCCGGTTATGTAGCGATTGGTGATTTGAAAAAGGACAATCCCGAAGGCAGAATTGTAGCCGCCAGAAGGATTTTTAACTAGTGTCAGTTTATCTGGAATTTTATTAAGCTGACAGGGAAACAGGGAAGAAGAAAAGATTGAGGGATGAATGAAGCTGTTCAATCCTGGGCATGTAGTGACGAAAGTCAGAAAGAGGTTTTCCAATTCCAGAATAAGCACCAAAATCATGGTGTTTTATTCCGTGTTGCTTGTATTCTCGGTTTTATCCAGCAGCATTTTATATCAGAATTTCTATTCCAGCACCATGCGGGCAAAAGTCAGCGTGGTTTCCATGCAAACGCTGTCTTCCATCAATTCCAACATAGACTCCATTATAGAGAATTCAAAAAACCTTTCCACCGTCATCATATCCAGCGATGAGGTTCAGCAGCCGCTCAAGCATGAAAACGGCGGCAGTCCGCCTGCCGTTAAGACAAGCTCCGAACAGGAGACGGGGGATGTGGAAATCATTTCTGTGGATCTTCAGGCTCAGAGAAGGGTCAATGCATATGTCTCCAAATTCATTGAAGCCTTTCCCTTTATTTCATCGATCTATATTTATGATAACGATAATCAGCGGTATGGTATTGACAAGGCACCTTTGAAAAGACTTAAAAACAGTGATATATCAAAGACGGACTGGTATTCCGATGCAATCAGCGCTCAGGGCGGCTATATTCTCAGGCTGAATGCCGGCGGTGCGTTTGAAGATACGCCGGAACACACCTACATTTCCCTGATCAGAATGATTAACGATATCTATACGCAAAAGCCGATCGGCGTTTTGATTCTAAACATATCGGAAAAATCTTTTGTCGATTCCTATAAGGACATTATTGACCAATACGATACGGATATCATGATTATGAACGGGAAGGGGAACCATATCGTCGATTTTACCAATCCGGTTTCTTTTAGTATCAAGGAGGTGCTGAACAGCTCCGGAAACAAAAATTCCATCGTTATCAATGCCGGGAAAAAGGATTACCTGGTGTCCTATCTGAATGTTGATAAATATGACTGGACCATTATCAGCCTGATGCCGTTTGATGAGCTGTCGAAGGAATCCAACATCTTCAGCGTCATTGCGCTGCTGGTCATTGTGCTGAACAGCCTTCTGCTGTTTCTGGGCTCCATTGTCGTATCGCGGATCATCACCACTCCCATTAAAAAGCTGATGCATTCTATGAGGGATGTCGAGAAGGGCGAGTTCAAAAAGGTAGATATTGAAGCGGGCAATGATGAGATCGGAAAGCTCAGGGACGTTTACAACATCATGATCACACAGATACAGAACCTGATCGACCGGGTTGTGGAGGATCAGAGAATGAAGCGCAAGGCAGAACTGGATGTCCTGCAGGCGCAGATAAAGCCGCATTTCCTGTACAACACCTTCGATGCTGTCAGCTCACTGGCCCTGTCAGGTCGAAACGACGAGGTGTACCGTGCGCTAAAGGCTCTTGGAAGCTATTACCGGACCAGCCTGAGCAGGGGCAGCGAGGTCATTACCATCGGCGAGGAGCTGGATGTGGTAAGGAATTACCTGACCATCCAGCAATTGCGCTACGGTAGCATTTTTACCGCGACCTACGACATTGATGAGAGTGTAAAGAAGTATAAAATATTAAAGCTGATACTGCAGCCGCTGGTGGAAAACGCTTTATACCATGGCATCAAGCTGAAGGGGGAGAGCGGCAATATCAACATTTCAGCGAAACAATCGGGTGATCTGATCGTTTTATCGGTTGAGGATGACGGAATCGGTATGAATGAAGAGGTATTGAATAAAATTTTACAGGGGAAATACGACGATACAAAAGTCAGTTACGGTTTAAAGGGTACCATCGAACGGCTGAGGATTTTTTACGGCGTAAATGACCTGGTTACCATTGAAAGCAATGAGTATATAGGTACCAAGGTGGTCATCAGCATCCCGGTCGAGAGTGAAAGAAAGGCAGGAGGTCAACATGCCGGATGAATTGTTGAAAATTATGATCGTAGATGATGAAGCGCTGGTCAGGGATTTATTGAAAAAATGCATCAACTGGCCGGAGATCGGGTATGAGATGGCGGGTGAGGCGTCTTGCGCGCAGGAAGCGCTGGACCTGATCGAGCAGGTTGGCCCCGACGTGATTATCACCGATATTTGCATGCCATATATAGATGGGATAGAATTTGCACGGATTGCATCCGAAAAATATCCTACGATAAAAGTCGTCATACTGACAGGCTATGAAGAATTTGAGTATGCAAAACGGAGTATTAAAATCGGCATCGCGGATTTTTTACTGAAGCCTATCAATGATGATGAGATAAGAAAGGTAGCTGTCAATCTGAAGGAAAAGATCCTTTCAGAAAGAAACCGCATCAATGAATATGACAGGCTGAAGAAACATCTTGATGAAAACCTTCCGTATCTGAAGGAAAAGCTGTTGAATGAACTGCTCCAGACGAAGCCGGACAGCACGGAGCTGCAGCAGCGTCTGGACTATTACGGCATCCGCCTGCATCCGGATTACTCGCAGGTGGCGCTGGTCGAGGTACTCCATGCCGAGCCCGGAAATACGGCCGGAGAAGAAGAGAAGCTCCTGCTGAAAATGCACTGCCTGGAACTGGTGAGGCAATACTTCAGGAGTGATGAGTATGTAAACATATTTCTGGACAACAGCCAGAGAACCGTTGTTTTAAACACGGATAAAACCGTTGACC
>JAEZMC010000410.1 GCA_023435805.1 Bacillota bacterium
ACCCTCGTCCCCGACGTCTCAGACTTCGAGCACAGCTCAGGGGCTGCAGTCCATGGCGGCAGGCCCGGAAGCAAAGTTGGCGGATGACCACGAAAAATCAGGTTTTCAGGTTACTGTTAACGGCCAGGCTGTCATGTTGAAGGGGAATAGATCCCAGTATATATTTGTTGATATATTCAACTATATCAATTTTGATCTTACCAAACCTCAGGGGAATATCATATTAAGGCTGAACGGGCGGCAAGCTGCCTTTACAGACATTATCAGGCCGGAGGATGTTATAGAAATATACTGGAACAGGTAATACCGGTAAAATGTATCCTGTACGCAATCAGGGGGTTGCCCTTGCGGATACATATCTATTTCATAAGTATTTAGGGGGGCGGCATACCTGAAGAATACAAATAAGCTATCCTACAATAAATATCAAAGATATGAACAGTTGTTTATTAAGCTGTCATGGATTTTTCTAGCTGCGGCTTCTCTTTTTTATTTTATCAAGAACATTGATTTAAATGACCCTTCCTTTTATAATGAGCCTCTATATCAAAAGAAATTCATTCTAAGCATCGGCTTTTGCTTTCTGGCTTTTCTGGGACACTTTATAAAGAGCCGTCTCTTCTATTCCGGAATGCTTCAAAATAAGTACATCTACTATGCAGACAGGATTGTCGTTCTGATGATGATATCCTTCATCATACTCTACTCTGACATAGGGACATGGATGTATATTGTCATATTGATGCCAATTATCGTAACAAGCCTCTCAAAAGGCCTGAAACCTGGCCTGATGATGCTGGCCTGCTCGTTTGTGATCCATTTGACACTTTTCTTAAGCTCCATCTTCACCGAATCGCGAAACGGTGTAATCATGTTACAGGAGTTGTATACCACACTGTTTTCGATTATCAGCCTGTATATTATGTTTACTCTTATCACGATATTGACTGGTATGGTGCACAAGGATGGAATGGAGTATGATATAGAAAACAAAAATCTATTGGAACAACTGGAGGAAAAATATCTGTTGCTGGAGATTGCACAGGATGAAATACTGCTGCAGTATGAAAAACTGCAATCCACCAACAGCAAGCTGGAAGAAGCGAATAAAAAGCTCTCTAAAAGCATCGCCGAATTCTATACTCTTCAGCAAATCAGCCAGGCTATCAGCTCCATACTGGATATCAAGGAGCTGCTGAAGCATTTAAATGATATTACAATCGGCGTGATGGGTGTGAGCTATTCAACGATTATATTGTATGACGAACGTGCAAACCGTTTGCGTGTACATACCACCAATATAAAGAATCCTGCTGAAATGGCAACGATGACCGATAACATCAACAGCGGTGAATTATTAAATGCGTTGAATCTCGGGCAGAGTATCCTGGAAAACGATGTAGATCCGCAGCAATATTTTTTCACCAAAGGCAGGGATATAAAATCCCTCATCTGTATTCCATTGAACACAAAATCAAGGAAATTCGGGCTGATTCTTGTGGAGCATACATATACCAATGCGTTTGATGCGGAAAATGTTAGGCTGCTTGACATCATTGCACAGCAGGTAGGTATTGTTATGGAAAATGTGGAACTGTACAATAAAATGAGCGAACTGGCAAGGAAGGACGGTTTAACAGGGGTATTCAACCGCCAGTATTTCCAGGAAAGGCTGGACATTGAGTTCAGAAACGCCAGAGAGGAAAATTATCCGTTGTCGCTGGCCATATTCGACGTCGATTATTTTAAAAAGTTTAATGACACCTTTGGACATATGTTTGGCGATAAAGTTTTAGTTTCCATTGTGGATGCGGTTGCGGCCACCCTTCGAAAAAATGACATTATTGCTCGCTACGGGGGCGAGGAATTTATCATACTGTTTCCCAGAACAAATCTCAATGAGGCCTATGAAAAGGCTGAAGCCTTGAGGAAGCTGATCATGAAGCATGTTGTTACGGATCACCTGATCAGCACATCCGTAACAATAAGCTTCGGCGTATCCTCCTATGATGAATGCGCCTTGAATGAGCATGACCTTATTCGGACGGCGGACGATGCCTTGTATGAAGCAAAAGCGGCGGACAGAAATTGTGTGCGCATTGCGAATAGGCTGCTGAATCTGTAAGAAATCTGCAGCAGCTGCCATTGTGACGCAGGAGACTCCATCCAAACTTTATGGAGCAGATTGTCATGCCCAAAATGCATTTTTATCTTTCTAAAAATAACAAGTTTATTCATATTAGGCCAGGCACCAAATGGGCGTTTTCAAATATGATGGTAAAAGGGAATGAAAATAGCATGAAGGCCTGTTTAAGGGGGAGTCCGTCGATGAGAATAATGGTAGTGAAAATGCCGAGACTTTTTGGCAGTATCATTAAAAAAGTACTTAGAATGGGCTGAAATACCTGCATCATTATCCCACGGGTGTCGAGCCCAATTGGTTTTAGCCGGAGTTACGCCGTAAAAGGCAGATCATCAATGCGACATAAAAAAAGCGTTCATACGCCTTTTTTATGTCGCTCTGAATT
>JAEZMC010000114.1 GCA_023435805.1 Bacillota bacterium
TTCCAGGCCTACGCCGGTTCACATTATCCTGCCCGTACTCATTAAAAAGCTGAAGGAAATTGGTGTCACCGATGACAATATAAAAATTGTGATGGCGCTGGGGAGTCATCGATATATGACACCGGAAGAAATGAGCAAGCGGGTCGGTCCAGAGATTTACAAAAAATACCGTGTCGTGAATTCCGAATTTAGAAATGAAGAAGATCTGGTTGACCTTGGAACTACACCGGATGGTGTTGAAATTTTTTGTTCCAGGGAAGCAATGGACTCTGATATCCGCATAGGTATCGGCAATATTGTGCCACACCCGGTAATGGGGTGGTCTGGTGGTGGGAAAATCCTTTTCCCCGGTGTTACCGGTGAAAAAACAGTGGCCCAGTTTCATATGATGGGTGGCTTAGCCGATATAAACCTATTTGGCGTAGAGGATTGTCCCATACGTCTGAGTATGGAAAACTGGGTGGATACCATCGGACTTCACTTTATTATCAATACGGTGCTGACTCCGAAATTTGATATATACAAGGTGGTTGCAGGCCATTATGTGAAAGCTCAGCGACAAGGGGTTCAATATGCAAAAGCTGCCTTGGGCTGCAAAATCGAGAAAAAGGTGGATGTTGTTGTTGTCAGCTCCTTTCCGTCAGATTGTGAGTTCTGGCAGTCAGCCAAGGGGATGTGTTCTGCAGAACATGCCTTGAAGGATGGTACGGGCACGATTATTCTCGTATCACCCAACTATGAGGGAATGGGTCCCCATGATGAATATCCCAAATTCTTTGGTATGGACAATGCGGAAGAGGAGCTCGCTCGATTATACCGGGGTGAAGAAGTCGAAGGAGATCCGCTTGCTTTGTCGGTGGGTACTTCGATGTCAAAGATGCGTCGGCGGGTAAACCTTGTGATGGTAACAGATGGAGTTACCAAGGAGGAAACCGATGTCTGCAAAATCAAGCACTACCCGCTGTGTCAGCTTCAGCAGGCCATAGACGATGCGATGGCAAAATATGATAACCCGTCTGTGGCAGTGATAAGCCATGGCAGTGAGTTTTTTATTTACTCATAAATAGTAGTAAAACGATAAAAAAAAGAAAGGACAGTGTATGTTGAATGAATCCATGTATTGATTATTTGGATGCTATAACCGGCCTGATTAATAAGGTCAAGGAAACCGAGGCTGACAAGATGCGGCAGGCGGCGGAAATCATGTCCGATGCGGTTGTCGCGGGAAAGCTGATTTATTTATGGGGACCTGGGGGACATTCCTCCATATTTGCTGAGGATGCTCTTTATAGAAAGGGCGAACTCGCCGCACTCTGCCCTATTTATGACCCCAGTATTTCTCTCTCCCACGGCGGTGCAAGAGAGATAAACGGTATGGAGAGGGTTGGGGGCTACGGTAAAGTAGTTATTGAATACCACAACATTGGTAAAGGCGATGTTGTTCTTCTCGGCAGTGCTTACGGTATAAACCCTGTGGCAATTGAGGGTGCACTGGAATGCAGAAAGAGAGGGGCTTATGTCATATCCATTACTTCTCCTTCATTTTCCGATCAATCGAATTACGCTGCGGCAAAGCATGAAAGCCAGATGAGCCTGTATCAGGCGTCTGATTTGTATATCGACAGCTATGTTCCCTATGGGGATGCTATTTTAGAATACGAATGCATGGATAGAAAGATTTCTCCGGTTGCCACGATCATGCAGGCTATCGTACTAAAGGCGCTGATGGCGGAAACCATCATCAAGATCAAGGAAAAGGGGATGCAGCCGCCTATATGGACGAATTCTCTGCAAAAGGGCGGCATTGAGGAAAACGCCAGTTATATGGCAAAAATCTGGGGCAAGGTAAAAAGTATGTAGGGGGGTTTTCTATGAATACAATGGATAAGTATATAAAAACGGTTTGCGGATATCTCGAAAAATTGAAGACAGAGGAATCCAAGCTGGACTCCGCGGCGGCGTTAATGGCGGAAACGATAAAAAACGACGGATTAATACACATTTTCGGTACGGACCCTCATTCGGCTTCTGCCGGTGACGAGTTGTTTTTCATGGGCGGCGGGCTTACCCACATCAACCCCTTGTATGATCCGGCATTCTCTTTTGCGCACGGTGCATACCGTTGCAACCTGTGTCAGGAATTGGACGGCCTCGCGCCGGTGATCATGGAATACTATGAAAATATAAAAGCAGATGAGCCAATAATCATCATAGGTTCCAGACCTGATGCGATTGTGTTTACACAGGCTATTGAAAAGGCTCTTGCTATGAAACTGCGTGTCATAGCCATCACTTCCATGGATGGAGCAAAGGAACCTTTGTGGGCTTCAAGGGTAGCAGTTCTTATCGACAATCACGCTCCTGAGCATGACCGTGTTCTCTCTTTCGGAGGTGTTTCCACTGCAAGTGTTACGTCGATTCTGACCACGGCTGTTTTAAACCTTCTTACAGCAAAAACCATCGAGATTCTGCCCGATGCGCCGGTCTGGAAAGGAAACAGGACGGGGTGCATAGATGATAAGCCAATGATCTACAATATGATTAATAGAATCAAACATTTATAATTTAAAGGAGGCAATACTCTATGGACAAGATTATACACGGCTACAAGGAAGCGATTATTGACGTTCTCACTCAGATTGAGGGCGAGGTTGAAAGCTTTGAAAAAGGCGCTGCCATTCTGGCAGACGCAGTATCAAGAGATGAACTAATTCATGTAATTGGTCCCGGCGGGCACTCGAATATGGCGGTTGAAGAGGTTTTTTGGCGCGCTGGCGGACTGGTTCCCATCAATGCTATTCTTGATGCCGGTACAAATTTGATTAATGGTGCTAAACGGAGTAATTATGTGGAGCGCTGTCCCGGTTATGGTATCAAGGTTATGGATTCCTATGGAATTGGAGAGCATGAGGGCGAGGTTATTGTCATTGTCAATGCATATGGAATTAACTCTATGACCATTGATATCGCTCTTGAAGCGAAAAAAAGAGGCATGAAAACCATCGGAATAACCTCCGACAGTTTTGCACGCATAGTTGCCGCCGGTGCACCATCAAGGCATCCCAGCGGACTAAACCTGTTTGAGAATGTTGACGTCTTTATCAATAACCACCTGCCATTGGGCGATTCCATCATGCAGATAGAGGGTGTCTCTCAGAAAATGGGGGCTACCTCTACGTATTGCAACAATTTTGCCATTACCTGTCTTATGATGAAAACTGCCGAAAAGCTAGTCCAAATGGGTATTAACCCACCGGTATGGGTGAGCGCCAATATGCCTGGCGGCGACGAAGCCAACAGGAAATATGAGGAAGAGTACTTCAAGAGAGTTAAGCATCTGAGATAAACCTAAATCCTGTGTTTTTGGATGCCGCCGTGGAGTTTATCCAATGGGCGGGCTCTGATTGACAAGGAAAATAGGAAAATGATATGAAATTTGGCCATAGTTTTAACGTGGGGACGCATGTGTCCCCACGTTAAATTGGGTATACGGAGCCTATCATTCAGGGTCTCACTGCGGGCGCTGTTAAGGGGTAATTTAAATACAAATAAATAATATAAAATGAAAGGTGAATCCGTTATGAATAAAATACGTGTTGGCGTTATTGGTATGGGCGTGATGGGGTATGCTCACGCGAGGATTTATAAGTCTTTTCCTTATGTTGAACTCGTGGGCTGCGTAGAATCCTTTGAAGAAAAACGCAGAGAAATGCAGGGAAAGCTAGATTGTCCTATTTTCAAAACCACTGATGAATTATATGCCCTGGGAGTTGATGCGGTTAGTATCTGTACCCCCGACCAGCTTCACAAGGATTTTGTGCTGGAGGCCTTTTCGCATAATGTAAAGGTCCTCGTGGAAAAGCCGCTTGATGTGGATTACGCATCAGCACAGGTTATGCTCGATGCGCGCCCCGATCCAACCTACCTGATGGTTGGTCATGATTTACATTTTGACCCCCGTGTCGTTGGTGCAAAACGTGATATTCTTGCCGGAAAATTAGGAAATATCCGTTATATCAGCACGAAAAGAACTGCCTCCGTCCCCGTTGGACAGCGTATTGGAGGAAGAACTTCCATCACATGGTTCCTTGGCATTCATGATATGGAGCTTGTCCTCTGGCTAACCGGTATCAAGGTCAAATCAGTAGAGTCTGCCCTGGGAATAAAGACGATGTCCCCTCATTGGGATTGTGTCAATGCTTTGATTAAAATGGAGAACGGTGCGATTTTAAATCTTTCCACCCATTGGATTTTCCCTGGCGTCCATGCCCAGGAGGGAGACTCCATGATCCAGATTTTTGGTGACAAGGGCATTGCGGAAATCAGTCTTTTGAAAAATGAGTACTCCTTCACACCTTTTGATAGCGAAGGCCGTCAGAAATTTTCCGACGTTCATTATCAGCCTGACGACCTTTCCGGCATACCTGCGGGCGATCTGCGATATGAAGTGGAGGCATTTGTCCATGCAGTGATGAAGAATGAATGTCCGCCCATTACCGGCGAGGATGCCATTGCGGCAGTCAAAGTCATTGAGGACATAGAGAAAATTCTTGACAAAACCGGCATGGATCTGCGACAGAAATAAATCACTTTTTCTTGAATAGAATGAACAGACTCAGGGCTTCCGCAAAGGTAGCCCTTTTGTTTTTGCCTTTAGTTAAAACACTTTCACCATGATATTTAAAATTTCAGCAGGTGGAGAGCCGGATAACAACCCGGAAAAAGAAATTGGCTCTTCCAGGGGTATGACGAAGTATAATATACAAATATAATTGTATTGGCAGTAAAATGCAGGAAATTTGACATTTGTGTAGAAGTATTAGAGTTAGTGACTTATAAACGGCAGTGAAGCGGCTTTAACGAATGTTGACAATACAAACCTTTTACTCTATCCGCTTCATGTACAGTGCCTGTGCCTGCGATCTAGTAATGGAAATGGTGTATGTTGGGACTTAATATTTGTTGTCATCCGTTGATTTAATATTTAATACCTGTAAGGAGACTTCCCAAATGCATATAAAAAAGTATAGCAAACTTGTACGGGATAGAAT
>JAEZMC010000090.1 GCA_023435805.1 Bacillota bacterium
CCCCATTTTTCAACTGGAACCACCTTCATCAAGTCATATTCGATCTTTTCGGGGTCTTCATGCTCTGTCAGACCAATTCTTTTTGACAACCTCTTTGCATGTGTGTCCACCACTATACCAGGTATGCCGAAACAGTCGTTTAGCAGCAGGTTGGCTGTCTTCCTGCCCACTCCAGGCAGCTTAAGCAAATCCTCCATGTTTGAGGGGACGGTTCCGCCAAAATCACTGATCAGCATACGACATGCCGCTATGATATTACGTGCCTTATTATGATAGAACCCGGTGGATTTGATATCCTGCTCAAGCTCTTCCGGTATGGCGTTAGCAAAATCGTGCACTGTTTTATATTTCTTAAACAAATCTTTAGTAACAATATTAACCCTTGCATCCGTACATTGTGCGGCCAGTTGCGTTGCTATCATCAACTGAAGCGGATCGCTGTAAGTCAGTGAACATTCTGCATCCGGATACATCTGTCCGAATTGATCGATAATTTTGGTGACCTTCTGTTTTTTAGTCATTTAGCAGCCCTCTTCTTAATGGCGTGTATATAAAGTTCTTCATATTTCTTTGCAGAGCGTTTCCATGAAAAATCTGTTTCCAGTGCCCGAATGATCAGCTTCTCCCATTCATCAGGATGTTCATTATGAACCTTCACCGCTCTTTTGACAGCTTCCAGCATTTCTTTGGATGAAAACTGGCTGAAGGAAAACCCGTTCCCGTGCTCGATGTCTGTGTTGTAATCAATGATTGTCTCGGCAAGACCGCCGGTTGCCCGCACGATCGGGATGGTGCCGTAGCGCAGGCTGATGATTTGCCCGAGACCGCAGGGTTCGAAGCGCGACGGCATGAGAAACATGTCGCTTCCAGCATAGATCCTTTGTGCAAGCTGTGCGTTAAATCCGATGTATATGGCAATTTTACCAGGATATTTCGCAGCTATTCTTCTGAATTCGTCCTGGTAATAATCATCACCCGCTCCCAATAATACAAATTGCAGGTTCAGTTTCAGGATATCTTCAATTTTATCTATGATCAGGTTGAGCCCTTTCTGTCCTGAAAGCCTTGAAATAAGTCCCATTACCGGAACATCTTTGATGGGCAGCCCCATTTCCTTCTGCAGTGCAGTTTTATTTTCCTTCTTATCTTTAAAGTTGGATACACCGAAATTCTTATAAATGGCCGGATCTGTTTCTGGATTGAATTCTTCGTAGCTAATGCCGTTCAGAATGCCGATCAGATCCTCAGAACGCTTTGACAGAAGCCCTTCGAGTCTTTCTCCGTACTGTGGCGTCTGTATCTCCTGTGCATATACTGCGCTTACGGTGCCAATGATATCCGTATATACGAGTCCCGCTTTCATAAAGCTGAACATGCCGTAAAATTCCGCCTTGTCGGACGTAAATACCTCATAGCCCCGATTGAGTAATTGTACAACATGACTTGAAAAGTTACCCTGATATTCGAGATTGTGTATGGAATAAATGGTCGAAATACTGCTATAAAACTCGTCGTAGGAATATTGCTCCTTCAACAACAGGCAGAGTGGTCCGGTATGCCAGTCATTGCAATGGATGATATCGGGTTTGAAACCGATATGCGGAAGCATGAGGAGTACAGCTTTGCAGAAAAATATAAACCGGTCGGCATCATCATAATGGCCATAAATGCCCTCTCTGTCAAAATACCTGTAGCTATCGGTAAAATAGACCGGCAATTCTTTTTTTCGCCCATGAGAATTAAAAGAAATCAGTGTTTTTCGAACTACACAGGTCTCAATCCAGTTATCCATTAATACCGGAAAGTCGGCTGCATATTCAAATTCACCTTTGATCAGGCGATACTTGGGCATAACCACACGTACATCATGCCCGAGCTCTGCCAGAGCAATGGGCAACGATCCGGCAACGTCCGCCAATCCTCCCGTTTTGGCGAAAGGGGACATTTCTGCAGAAACATACAGTATTTTTAATTTTTTATTATTCATTTTGAAGACCCCTCCCTTCATTGGCTTATAATATTATAATATTATTCCATCGCAACGCTCTTCCGAAACAGTATATTTCTTACCCTGTGTCAGCATTCAGTATTTTTTCAGGGACGTTTCTCAATTTCCGGAACAGTCGGGAACGAGAGAAAACGAAGGGGACGTTTCTCCAGCACAGGGAACCATACATTATCATTTTATATAAATCGCAATTTATGCCTGGCAAAGCACGCTTTGTATCTGTTGAAGCGCCCAGTCCAGTTCTTCTTTCGTAATAACCAAAGGTGGTGTAAATCTTATCGTTTGTCCATGCGTTTCCTTACAAAGAATTCCCTTCTTCATTAGGCGTTCGCAGAAAGGTCTGGCCAATCCACATTCCTTTTTAATTTCAACTCCGATCATCAGACCCTTTCCTCTGATTTGTTTAACATATTTACTATTCATCTCGTTAAGCTTAGAACAGAAATACTCACCCAACTCAGCTGCTTTTTGATCTAATTTCTCGTCAACAATAACATCAATTGCTGTGGAGGCAACGGCTGCAGCCATTGGATTTCCGCCGAACGTTGAACCATGGTCTCCGGGCTTGAACACATTCATTATTTCATTATCCGCAAGTACTGCTGAAACCGGGTACACACCTCCGCCTAAAGCTTTGCCGAGCGCTAAAATATCCGGTTTTGCCTGTTCGTACTCAAAAGCAAACATCTTGCCGGTTCTTCCGAAACCGGTTTGAATTTCGTCAAAAATCAAGAGCAGGTTGTTTTCTCTTGTAATTTTTCTTGCTTCTGCAAGATACCCCGCTGGCGGAACAATAACCCCACCCTCGCCTTGAATCGGCTCGATCATTAATGCAATGGTATTCTTGTTTATTGCTTCGCGCAAAGCATTGATATTTCCGTATTCTATTATTTTAAAGCCTGGTGTATACGGTCCAAAACCGGATTTATATTGTTCTTCTGAGGAAAAACTGATTATAGTAATCGTACGTCCGTGGAAATTATTGCTGCAAACAATTATTTCACCTTCATTTTCAGGAATCCCCTTCACTTTGTACGCCCATTTTCTGGCGGCTTTTATTGCGGTTTCTACGGCTTCAGAACCTGTATTCATCGGCAGCGCTCTGTCGTAACCGCATAGTTTGCATAATTTCTCCAAAAACTCGCCCATCCTGTTATTATGAAATGCCCTCGAGGTAATCGTAACATTTGCTGCTTGCTCCAATAATGCATTTATTATCCTGGGGTGTCTGTGGCCCTGGTTTAAAGCCGAATAGGCGGATAGCATGTCCATATATTTGTTTCCGTCCACATCAAAAACCCACACTCCCTCTCCCCGTTCTATAACGATGGGCAGCGGGTTGTAATTGTGTGCGCCCCAGTCCTCTGCCTGTTTGATATAATTAACCGTATTTTGCATAATCACGCCTCCGAATACTACAAAATTCTTAAATCATAAGCTTTAATAACAGAATATAATTATATTCTAGAAATGATCGAAAGGCAACACCGGCGAAATCAGCAGATTGTGTCAATGAGGTGAGCCATTGAACCTGGGACGTAAGCGGGGACGTTTCTGAACGGAAGCTGGGACGTTTCTGAACGGAAGATGGGACGTGAGCGGGGACGTTTCTGAACGGAAGTGGTGACGGATGCAAGGGTGGAAGGAACGGACGGAA
>JAEZMC010000091.1 GCA_023435805.1 Bacillota bacterium
TCTGGGCTCAACCTTGTCCCCCATCAGAATGGTAAATATCTCGTCGGCTGCCACTGCATCCTCCAACTCCACCTTCAGCATGGTCCTGGTTTCCGGATTCATGGTTGTCTCCCACAGCTGTTCCGAACTCATTTCACCCAGACCCTTATACCGTTGGATGTTGCACTCTTCCTTCTTCCAGTTTTTCTCGTTACGTATGTTGTCCACTTCAGTTTCAGTGTAGGCATAAAACTCTTCCTTCCCCTTATATACCTTAAACAGAGGAGGTCTGGCAATATAGATATGACCGCTCTCAACCAGTGGTTTCATATACCTGTAAAAGAAGGTCAGCAGCAATGTCCGGATATGTGATCCGTCAACATCGGCATCCGCCATGATGATCACCTTGTCATACCTGAGTCTGGACAGGTCAAAATCTTCTCCTATTCCTGCCCCCAATGCAGTAATGACCGGAGCCAGCTTTTCATTCTCATATACCTTGTCAAGCCTTGCCTTTTCTACATTCAACATCTTTCCCCATAGAGGAAGAATCGCCTGGTATTTTCTGTCCCTTCCCTGTTTTGCCGAGCCTCCGGCTGAATCGCCCTCAACGATGTAAATCTCGCATACCGACGGGTCACGTTCTGAACAATCCGCCAATTTGCCGGGCAATGTAGTATATTCCAATGCCGTTTTTCTTCTTGTCAATTCTCTTGCTTTTCTGGCTGCTTCTCTTGCCCTTGATGCCGTCAGGCATTTATCCATTACCAGACGAGCCATCGACGGGTTCTCTTCCAGAAAATTTGCCAGTTTTTCCGTTACAACATTTTCAACCAGACTTCTTATATCACTATTTCCAAGCTTGGTTTTCGTCTGCCCTTCAAATTGAGGTTCCAAAAGCTTTACACTGACAATAGCCGTCAAACCCTCACGCACATCCTCGCCCATGAGGTTTTTATCATTTTCCTTTATCATGTTATACTTTCTGGCATAGTCGTTGATCACTTTTGTAATAGCCGTTTTAAATCCGGTCAGATGCGTTCCGCCCTCTGTCGTTGCAATATTATTGGCATAGCTGAATATATTTTCTACATATCTGTCATTATACTGCATGGCAATTTCGCAAAAGGATGTATCCTTCGAGCCTTCAATATATATTGGTATATCATGCAGCACTTCTTTATCCTTATTGATATACTGCACAAATGACACAATCCCGCCTTCATAATGGAGGTTTTTTTCAATTCTTTCCTCCGGCCTGTCATCGATCAGACGTATACGGATCCCTTTATTGAGAAATGCCATTTCCCTGTATCGTCCTATCATCATGTCAAAGTCAAATACTATATCCTCAAATATTTCGGCATCCGGTTTAAACGTTGTCCTCGTACCGGTTCTTTCCGTCTCGCCAATGACTTCCAGAGGAGTCATTGTTTTTCCTCTTTCGTATCTTTGCCTGTATATCTTTCCTTCCCTTGCTACCTGGACTTCCATATATTCGGACAAAGCGTTTACAACCGAAGCACCCACACCATGGAGTCCGCCCGAAACCGTATAAGCGCCTCCCCCGAATTTACCTCCTGCGTGCAATATGGTGTGTACTACTTCTACCGTAGGAATTCCCATTTTCGGATGAATACCAATCGGGATTCCGCCTCCGTTATCCGTTACAGTGATCGAATTGTCCTTGTTGACAATCACTTCTATATCGTCGCATCTACCTGCAAGCGCCTCATCCACACTGTTTGCAACTATTTCATAAACCAGATGGTGCAAGCCCTTGAGTGAAGTGCTTCCAATATACATGCCAGGTCTTTTGCGCACAGCCTCAAGACCTTCCAGTACTTGTATCTGGCTATCATCATACGATTGATTTTTTCCATTGTTGTTTTCCGTCATATTCTCCTCCTGTAAACATACACCTTATCAGATATTTGAAATATCCTGTATATACCCTGACCTTTTTTGCAGTGTCACTGAAGAAATCGGTGACAGAAATATTTTACTCTTTTTATCTACCTCGGTAATAATAAAAGATTTGGGCAGGTCATTGGATATCGCTTCGATAAAGCCTTCCTCTTCCGCAATTTTTAAAAAATCCTTTGTATCCCTAGAAAGCGTGGTAGTCTCTATATCCATTATGGCAATTACATTTTTCATGGGAATCACCACATCGCCGCCTATATGCAAAAACATAACATTTCCTCCGATTTCACCTATACGTTTCTAATCACATCTATTTTATATTAAATATATTATTAGTGCAAATGATTGCCATTTATTTACCGGAAGCAATGCTTCCTCCTTCTACATAAAAAAAGGCGGCACCATCCGTGTTTCTCTGAAAAAATCTCCGCTCAGTACAGGTAATAAAAGTCTGCATTCCATTGATACTGTCAAGCAGATATTCTTTTCTCCGGTCATCCAATTCGGATAGTACGTCATCCAGCAGCAATACTGGAAATTCGCCGCTTTCTTCCTTCATTAAATCGATTTCCGCAAGCTTCATCGACAATACGGACGTCCTTTGCTGTCCCTGTGATCCGAATATTTTCGTACTCTCTCCATTTAAAACAATATCGATGTCATCTCTGTGCGGCCCAAATAAAGTCGTGCCTTTCTGAATCTCCCTGCTTCTATTCTTCTCCAGCATTTTTTGAAAAATATTCGCCAGCTCTCCGCTTTTGTCTTCATCATATGCAATAGAAGGGCTGTATCTCAAGGTTAGATTTTCCTCGTGGTTTGTAAGCTTGTCATGCCTGCTTTTGGCCAGAGCATTCAGCCTGTTCACAAAACTGCTCCGCGCTGTGATGATCCTCGCACCGGTTTTGACCAGATGACTGTCCCACACGTCCAAAGTCGATTCCAATTCCCTTTTGACAGTGATGTTCTTCAGCAGCGTATTCCTTTGATACAGTATCTTGGCATATTGCTGCAGATCATAAAAATAAGACGGCCGGAGCTGGCTCAGTGTAATATCCGCAAAGCGTCTTCTTTCCGCCGGCCCCTGCTTTATCAGAAGTAAATCCTCCGGTGAAAAAATCACCGCATTCAAATGCCCCATCAAGTCACCGATTTTTCTAACCGGTATTTCGTTGATTTTTATCCTTTTTCTTTCTTCATTTGTGAATGCGATTTCTATTTCTTCCCGAACACCTTCTTTTTCATACGACAGCTTGATTTCAAAACCGGCCGCGTCGTTCTTCAAAAGCTCCGCATCCTTTGATGTACGGTGTGAACGTCCGGAGGCGCAAAGAAAAATTGCTTCAATAATATTCGTTTTACCCTGGGCATTGTTTCCGTAAATGATATTAAAAGCTTCGGCAAACTCAATATTCAAACTTTTGTAATTTCTAAAATCCCTTAACTTTAGTTTTTTGATCTGCAAGGATAATATTCCTCCACTGCCGCTATTGCTCACTTACGGTGACATTCTATTTTATTCGATCAAATACCTTTTACCTTTATATTCAACCGTATCACCAGGTCTCAGTTTCTTTCCGCGCTGCAGCTCAATATTTCCGTTTACTGAAACTTTACCTTCACCAATAATCATTTTTGCATCCGATCCACTGCCTGCCAATCCTGCAAACTTCATCATCTGTTCAAGCTTGATATACTCCGTTTCAATTTTTATTTTCTCCATTTCACACCTTCATACTACAATTTTTACAATTCAGGGGTTAACCGGCTTTTCTTCATATCTGATATCCTGCTCTATTTGCTTCTTTTACTAAAAATATTTTTATTTGCGTATCGGCAGTATCAAATACGCAAAAGAATCTCCCTGCAAAGGTTTGATCGTGCAAGGACCGATGCTGGATGTAAAATAAATATTGACAATTTCATTATCAATTACCCTTAACGCCTCAATAAAATATCTCGGGTTAAAGGATATCTCCAGTTTCTTTCCTTCCATTTCAAGCCTGATTTCTTCTCTGGCATTCCCTATTTCCGTATTGGAGGTGATCACCATCATGTCATCGGAAATGTCCAGTTTTACAGGATACCTTCTCTCATCATTTGTGATAACCAGAGAAGCTCGCTCAAAGCAGGCCAGCAGCTCCTTCACATTTACCGTCACCTTTGTTTCGTGTTCCTTTGGTATGATTCCCATATAATTGAGATATTCACCTTCCAGAAGCCTCGATACAAGAATGCATTTTCCCATGTCAAAAAGGATCTGGTTTCCTGCTGTATAGATGATGAGCTCATCCTCTACAGGCTGAATGATTTTTGCAATTTCATTCAAAGTTTTGCCTGGTATGACGAGATTTCTGTCGGCTACGTCATTATCCGGCGTTGCGTTTCTGAGCGCCAGCCTGTATCCGTCTATGGAAACGATGGAAAGCCTTCCTGACTTATATTCAAAAAGGGATCCGGTCAAAATCGGCCTGTTTTCGTCTACACTTACAGCGAATATGGTCTGCTTGATCATGTCCTTGATAAGCTTCTGGCTTATTTTGATGCCGTTTTCCTTTTCGATGGAAGGAAGTGCCGGAAATCCTTCAGGAGCAATTCCCTTTATTTCAAAAAGTGAATTTTCACATTCAATTACAACCGTATAGTTGCTCTTTACTTCCATTAAAACCTCCGCATCCGGAAGTCTTCTTACGATATCGCCAAACATCCTGGAATTCAGTACAATGGAGCCCGAATTTCTCACATCTGCTTCCACATAACACTCTATACCGATTTCCAAATCATTTCCCGTCATTTTGAGCTTTTCGCCTGCTTCAATCAAAATACCTTCCAGTATGGGAAGCGTTGTTTTTGTTGAAACTGCTTTTTGAACTATATTGATACCTTCCAAAAGATTTTCCTTAGAACAGATTACCTTCAACATGGTTACCTCCGGCTCTTTATTTTAAATATAATATATAAACAAAAAACAGTAATAGTAGTAAGTGTTGTTGATTTCGTGTATAACTGGCACCGGGCTTTATTTTCCGGGCTTTTTGGCTGTTGATATTCGTGTTGATATTTTGTACCGTTTTTTTTTCTTTATCAAACTTCTATAAAATATCCACTGTCCGTCCACAGCACTTTTTCCTCATTTCAACAAAATCTGGGGATAAGGTGGTTATTTACCGGTAATGTTTCTTTTTAATTCCTCGATCGTCCGCTTGGTTTCCATATTGGACTGCATATCCACCTCAATCTTTTCCACGGCGTGTATGACAGTGGTATGGTCACGCCCTCCAAACTCCTCGCCGATCTTTGGAAGGGACATGCCGATCAGATCCCTGCAAAGAAACATGGCAATCTGCCTTGGAAACGATATGCTGCGGTTACGTTTCTGGGATTTGAACTCCTCCGGCCGCAGATCAAAATATCTGGAAACCGTATCAATAATATGTGCGGGATCAATTATCTTCGTACTGTTTGCTGACAACAGCTCCTTGAGCGCTTCGGCGCATAAGTCCACCGATATCTCTGTTTCAGTAAGTGAAGAATAAGCGATAACTCGATTCAGAGCGCCTTCCAGCTCTCTGATGTTTGAAATGACCTTGTCCGCTATAAATACCAGCACATCATTGGGAATAAACAGGTTTTCAAGCTGAGCCTTTTTCTGAAGAATCGCGATTCTGGTTTCCAGATCCGGAGACTGTATGTCTGCAGTCAACCCCCACTCGAACCTTGAGCGAAGCCTGTCCTCAAGAGTCGGAATTTCCTTTGGAGGACGGTCGCTGGAAATGATGATCTGCTTGTTCGCTTCATAGAGTGCATTAAAGGTGTGGAAAAACTCTTCCTGCGTCCTTTCCTTTCCGCCAATGAATT
>JAEZMC010000105.1 GCA_023435805.1 Bacillota bacterium
TCGCTGCAATTCACGCTGGTATATTTTTACGTCTTCAGCATTAAAGCCGTCCTCACCCGGCATATCCCAGCCTCTTGTACCGCAAACGGCGGCATTTTCCAACGTATAGCTGTTATTGTGCATGAACCGGATAGTCGAGAATCCGTTCTCCAGTATGAATTTGTCCAGCTTGCTTTTGGTCGTCCACCAATAATCATGATTCCCCTTGGAAATAATCTTCTTGCCGGGGAGACGGTCGATGAAGCGGAAATCCTCATAGGCCTGCTCCAGATAGGTCGCCCAGGAAATGTCGCCGGGAATGAGCACATGATCATTCATGCCCACTGCAGCGCACCAGTTTTCCTCCAGCCGGCCCATATAGTTGGCCCATCTCGGGCCGAACACATCCATGGGCTTGTCAACGCTCAGCGCCAGGTGCAGGTCCGATATAGCGAATATTGCCATTACTTGCTGTTTCCTTTCACTCGAATAAATGTAAGGATTTTTATCCTCTGTCCTACATTGCGTCTATTGCAGAAAAATTTACGTCAGTTCCTGAAAAATTCGTAAAGCCTCTCGGCCACGGCTCTGCTGATGCCTTCTACTGCCTGCAGATCGTCTACGCCAGCCTGCCTGATCCTGGAGACGGAACCGAAATGCTTCAAAAGCGCCTTTTTGCGCTTTGCGCCGATTCCCTCCACCTCATCGAGGATGGATTTCGAGTATCTTTTCTCTCTCAGCTTTTTATTGTAATCCAACGCAAACCGATGTGCCTCATCCTGGATGGAAGTTACGAACCGAAGCACGGCAAGATCCTTTGTCAGATCCATTTCCCTGTCCGGCAATACCAGCCCTCTGGTACGGTGCCTGTCGTCCTTGACCATTCCGCAGACCGGAATGGACACACCCAGTTCGTCAAGCACCTGCTTTACTGCATTTACATGGCCCAGCCCGCCGTCCAGCATAATCAAATCCGGCAGCTTGGAAAAGCCCGCTTTAACCGTCTTATCCGCTGCGGGAGCTCCTTCCGGCGTACCAGGTACGGCTTCAGCCTCCTCAGCTGGTTGCCCCCATTCCTGCCGTTCCCTCTCCGCATGGCGGAATCTCCTGTATACCACTTCCTGCATGCTTGCATAATCATTCTGCGTATCAGTGGAATGAATTTTAAAACGCCTGTATTCCTTTCTTGCAGGCAGGCCGTTTTCAAATACCACCATGGATGCCACGATTTCGGAGGAACCTGTGTTGGAGATATCATATGCCTCCAATCTGCCGGGCACCTGCGGCAGACCAAGTATTGCAGCCACCCCTCTAAGTCCTTCCTGTATCGGGCCGCCTCCCGCCATTCTTTCATTGAACCGGTTTAATTCAAGCTGTGCATTTTGGGCTACCATCTCCACCATATGAAGCTTCTCCCCTCTTTGAGGAACCTTCAGATGCACCCTTCCCCCTCTTTTACTTCCAAGCCAGTCCTCGACCAGATCTCTGTCGTCAAAATCCGTACCGATGATAATTTCCGGAGGCACCTGTCCGGCGGTGCTGTAAAACTGCTTCAGGAATGAAGAGGCAAGCTCCTGCAGTTCTCCTTCGCCGGTCCCTTCAACGATAAGGAATTCCCGGCCGAGCAGCTTTCCGCCGCGTACGAAAAAAATCTGAACGCACGTATCCGTCTTGCTGGCTGCAAAGCCTATGATATCCTGATCCGCCCCGGATACGGACAATACCTTCTGCTCCTCTGATATATGCCTGAGGCTGGCCAGCTTGTCCCTGCAGGAAGCAGCCTTTTCAAAATCCAGGCGCTCCGCCGCTTCATACATGTCTGCTTCCAGACTGGAGACGATAGCGTCCTGTTTACCGTCAAGAAACGAGCACAAATCACGTATCATGGAACGGTACTCTTCCTTTTCCACGTTCCCCGTACAAGGGCCGAGGCACTGCTTGATATGGAAATAAAGACAGGGCCGTTTTTTACCGATATCCCGGGGAAGATCCCGTTTGCAGGACCGGATGGGAAAGACCTTCCTGAGGACATTCATGGTTTCCCGCACGGAAAAAACATTGGAATAGGGTCCGAAATACTTGGCCCCGTCCCTTTCTACCCGTCTTGTCATAAACATGCGGGGATAATCCTCATTCATCGTTACTTTGATATAAGGGTAATTTTTATCATCCTTGAGCAGGATATTGAATTTCGGTTTGTATTTTTTAATCAGGTTGCATTCCAGTATAAGCGCTTCAAGTTCTGTATCGGTAACAATGTACTCAAATTCACTTACTTTCGCCACCATGGCGGCAACTTTCGGCGAGTGTACCGTAGAAGATTGGAAGTATTGTCTGACCCTGTTTTTCAGCACCCTGGCCTTACCTACATATATAACGGCGCCGAATTCATCCTTCATAATATAAACGCCCGGTTGATCGGGCAGTTTTTTTAATTCTTCCTGTATGTCGAACATGTTTTAAACAATCTCACCTGTATCCGAAAGAAGATATTTTTCCAACTCAGCAGCCGCATCCGACTCGTCATCACCGTCAATCGTGATGGTCAGCTTTGCTCCCTGCCCTATACCCAGCGATAACACCCCGAGAAGGCTCTTGGCATTTGCCCTCCTGTCGTCTTTTGCAAGCCATATGCTGGACTTGTAATTGGACGCCTTCTGAATAAATATTGCTGCCGATTTGGACTGAATGCCCGAGGAATTTTTAATTACAATTTCCTTAACGATCATCTCCAACCTCCAAGCTCTATGTTTCTCCCTTTAATGCACACTCTCTTTATATTGCCTGCATACAAGTATTATAACAGATTGAAGTATACTTGACCAGAACGAACTTCTTATTGCCTGACCGCTGTGCCGTCCATTTCGGCAGTATTTTCAAATATCTTCACGCTCACTGTATTTTTTACCACATATACTCTGAGCATGATGGGGTTCGGCCGGTTGTTGACAAATTTGAAATCCGCGCCATGATAGGATACCGTGGCATCCTTGCCGTCATGAACATAATGCACGTCATCCGAATGCTCATGCCGTTCTGTTATTTTAAAGCCACCCCTCAGCGCTGCGTTGTATATCGTAGTGGACAATTGGCAGACCCCTCCGGCTGGTGCCTTTTTGTGAGTCGGCCCCTGCGGTGTATTCACAATAACGGTGGCGTATTCGTATCCCTGTTTTACCGTTCTTCTGCCTGTGGCGCGATTGAAGGAAAATTCCCCGCCCGGCGGAATGATCTTATAGTTGATTTT
>JAEZMC010000107.1 GCA_023435805.1 Bacillota bacterium
CAGAGATTGACAGCTACTTTGCACAAAAACAGACCAATGACAATCAGTATCGTGGTATTGCCAAGGGAAAAAATCTGATCATCATTCAAATGGAAGCTATACAGCAGTTTCTCATCAATGCGGAATTCAACGGCCGGGCCATTACGCCGAATTTAAATAAATTTATCAATGACAGCGTCTATCTGGATAATTTCTATTATCAGGTAGGTACCGGCAATACCTCCGACGCGGAATTCCTAGTGAACAACTCGCTGTACCCGCTCAGAGACGGCTCCGTATATTTTAAAAACCCGTCCAATACCTACGAAAGCCTGCCTAAAGCTCTCAAAAAGCAGGGCTATGCTTCCTATGTATTCCATGCCTACAAACCGAGCTTCTGGAACAGGACGGAAATGTACAAATCCGTTGGGTTTGACAGGTTTTTCAGCAGCAATGATTTTACCCAGGATGACATAATAGGCTGGGGCCTCAGCGATCAATCCTTTTTCTCGCAATCTTTACCCAAAATTGATCCTGCGAAGCCTTTTTACGGTTTTTTTATCACACTTTCCAGTCATCACCCCTTCAGCTACTTTGAAGACTATGAAGGCTTTGATGTGGGCGAATACAAGGGTACCATCACGGGAAACTACGTAAAAGCCGCACATTATCTGGACCAGGCCATCGGCCAGTTTCTTGACAATTTGAAAAAAAGCGGGCTGTATGATAACTCCGTCATTGTTATCTATGGCGATCATCATGCCATCCTCAAGGATCAGGAAGATATGCTGGAGGACCTGACCGGATTCAAATTCAGCGAATACAATTGGGTCAGGGAGCATAAAACACCATGCTTTATCCGAGTTCCAGGCATGGATAAAACCGGCGTGGACAGTACCATATGCGGTCAGATCGATATCCTGCCTACTCTTGCCAACCTGATGGGATTTGATGTTCCCCGCGCAATGGGAAAGGATATTTTCAACACCCGTCAAGGCTATGCCGTGCTCAGAGATGCATCCGTCATAACGGAGGATTTTACTTACGTAAGCTCCGATGACATCGTATACGGCAAGGATGGCCAGCCGCTGGACAAAAGCAGGTATGAAGCGGACATCAGAAAGTATCAGCACGGTTTGGAAATTTCCGATATCATAATTCAGAAAAATGCGTTAAAATATTATAACAAATAACGCTGGATGGTGGACTAAGTGAACAGCAAAAATAGAATTTCCGGAAAGGAACTGAAAAAAAGCTTAACACTGGTAACACTGGCCGCCTCTTTAGGCCTCCCATTTTTTTCTGTAATAAACGGGCCCGCTCTTACCGGCTTTACAAGGATGCTGGGCGCCAATGATTTTGTCTATTCGGTCATTATGGCGATGCCTGTGCTGGGTGCCATTGTACAGGTATTTATTTCATACATGATGGTGAATTCCGGCAAGCGAAAGACACTTTTCCTAATAGCCGGCTTCATCCACCGTCCCTTATGGTTCGTTATCGCTTTAATTCCGTTCCTTCTTCAGCCGGAACGGACAAAAGCCGCCATCGTCGTGGTCATAATCCTGATTGCCATATCCTCTGTGGCCAATTCCGTAGTCGGTATGGCGTTCAACTCCTGGATGGGTTCCCTGGTTCCGGTTGAAATCAAAGGCAGGTTTTTCAGCCGCAGAACCATGATCTATACCATTTCAGGGGGGCTTGCCGCACTGCTGGCCGGTATTCTGCTGGACAGCATCCAGGGCTTCTCAGGCTACGCCGTTGTATTGATCATTGCCGCAATTCTGGGTACTGCAGACATTGTAATATTCTTCTGGATCAAGGATCCCCCCATGGAAACGCCGTCTGAAAAGCAATCCTTCGGAAAGCTCTTCATGGAACCCTTCAGAGACAATAACTATTTAAAATACATATTGTTTGTTTCTTTCTGGTATTTTTCAGTAAACATTTCCGGTCCCTTCTTTAACGTTTACATGATTGAAGAAATAAAGATGAGTTACCTGACCATTTCGCTTTTTACACAGGTTGCCTCCAATTTGACCACCATCTTTTCCATACGGATTTGGGGAAACCTTGCGGACAAATATGGCAGCAAACCGGTCATGCTGCTTTGCTGCAGCAGTCTGTTCATTATTCCGCTGGTATGGCTGTTCGTCACGCCCCAGACCATCTGGGTTGTACTGATCATCGGTATTTTCAGCGGGCTGTTCTGGCCCGGCTTTGAAATGACTGCACTAAACCAGTCCATATGGCTCGCACCCGAGAAAAACAGGTCTATTTATATCGCCAATTACACGTTGGTCGTTATGCTGATCGGAACCGCGGCAGCGTTTCTTTGCGGCGGTGCCTTCATGCAGTTCACCAGGGCGGCGTTCCCCGAAAGCGGCCTTCAGCTGTTCGGCGGACTGACAATCGGAGGGTATCAGCTTCTGTTCCTCCTGTCCGGACTGTTCAGGCTACTGGTTATTCTTTTGTTTTTCCGTAGCTACGAGGAAAAAGAGTCGCAGCGAGCCACAAAAATACTGAAGGATTTTGGAAATACCCTCAGCAGCTTTGTTAAAAAATCCGGATAAAATATCATACAACACATCACAGATGGTGTATTACAACACTGCCATACCTGGCGGCAACCTCCAACAGAGCTGCTTCCTCTTTGCCACCGGTATTTCCGGTGATCACGCCGGCTACCCCTCGGTAGACCCTGAGTGCGCTGCCCAATGCAACGGAATCATTCGATTGAAGAATCAGCGGAGCCTTGACGTACCATTGAACCCTGTCAATCACCCTGGTCAACAGCTCACAATCTCCGGCCGCAGCGTCCGCATTCACGTAGACGGCTCCATAATCTTCGGAAGCCAGGTCAAGCGCCGCATCCTCCACATAGGACAAATCATTTTCTTGCAGCGCGGCAAGTAGCGCCGTATCCTTTGAAGTGTCCAGCAAGCCTATATCTTTCCAATTCAATGTTCTCGAATCCGTATGCCGGACCGTGGATGTTATTATACCTGACGGCCGTTCCTTGACCGGTGCTGGTTCCAATCGTACGGTTTTTTCCTTCAGCGCTTTTATAAATTCGGGGGTGGAACCGCAGCATCCGCCTATCAGTCTTGCACCGTATCTTACAAATTGTGAGGTGGCTTGCGCAAAATGTTCCGCCGTTTCAACGTAGCTCACGCTTCCGTCAATAACCTGAGGAAGGCCCGCATTGGGTTTGACACTGAGATATCCGCCGCCCGCTTCGTACATGTCACGAACGATCCCTTCCATATGCTCCGGCCCAAAGGAACAGTTCGCACCGACAAGGTCAGCGCCAAGGGATTTGAGTACCAGAACCGCAATATACGGGTCGGTTCCCATCAACGTCCGGCCGCCGTTTTCAAAAGCCAGCGAGCAGATCACAGGAAGGTCGGCCGTATCCTTAGCCGCCAGTAAGGCCGCCCGTATTTCAGCCAGATCCGTGAAGGTCTCAAAATTGATTATATCCGCTCCGCCATCGGCAACTGCCTTTACCTGTTCACAATACACTTCATATGCCTTGTCAAAGCTCAGCTCGCCCGACGGCTCAAAAAGCAGCCCCGAAGGCCCGATGGAAGCGCAAACATAACGTTCCTCACCTGCCGCCTCCCGTGCCAGCTTTGCACCCCAGTAATTAATTTCATAAGTCTTGTCTGCGAGAGAGTATTTTTGAAGATGAATTCGATTCCCGGGAAATGTATTTGTCTGGATGACATCTGAACCCGCCTCAATATATGACCTGTACACGTCAAGCACGGCGTCTCTGTTGGTCAGATTCCACAATTCCCCGCATTCCCCGCCCTTGAGCCCCATTTTTTGAAGCAGATAGCCCTTTGAACCGTCATGTATCAGTATACGGTTTTCAATTTCATTTAAAAAATTCCTCATATAAAAATGCCTCCGCAATTCTATTACACATCCTTGCCACAGGCATTATTATACCATCATCTACACTTATCTACAACTATATTATCATCTTGCCTTATGCGCTCAGCTTTTGATATTATGCTTGAAGGCATAAATAGCCGCCTGAGTTCGATCCGATACATTCAGTTTTCTGAATATGTTTGACACGTGGTTTTTAACAGTTTTTTCACTGATGTACAACTTCTTGGCAATTTCCTTGTTGATCATGCCCTCGGCAATCAATTCCAATACTTCTATTTCTCTGGAAGTGAGGTTATTGTCGTCATGCTTTTCCTTCTCGTGCAGAGTAACCCTGTTGAATTCCTTCACAAGCTCCATGGTCATGTTCGGCTGGATATAGGACTGACCGGCATATACATTCCTGATGGCTTCGATCAGTACCGACGGCTCGGCATCCTTCAGTACATAGCCTTCCGCACCCATCTGCAAGGTTTTAAAGAGGTACTCCCTGTCCTCATGTATTGTCAGCACAATTACCCTGGAATCAAGCTTTTCCTGTTTTATTTCCTTTATCGCCTGCAAACCGTTTGCGCCGGGCATATTGATATCCATGAGAATAATATCCGGCTTGCATTCCTTTGCCAGCTGTACCGCTTCGTTGCCATTTGAAGCCTGAGCAATCACCACCATATCCTTTTCAAGCTCGAGAATCTGCTTGAGACCCTGTCTGATCAGTGAATGGTCATCTGCAATAAGAACATTAATCTTATTTTTCATTAGTAACCCCCTCTTCCTGCATATAAGGTATCCTTATATTCAGCCGGGTACCTTTACCCGGTTCAGAATTGATATTCACATCGCCGTTGAGTAACTGAACCCGTTCTTTCATGCTGAAAAGTCCGTAACCGCTGCTGATATCATCGCTTCTCACCTTTAACTTTTCCGTGTCGAAACCGATACCGTCATCATAAACGTATAATCTTAGTTCGTTACTTAAAAACTCCATGTTGATTAAAATATTTGCCGCTTTCGCATGCTTTACAACATTATTCAGGGCTTCCTGCATAATTCTGAATGCTGTAAGCGAAATGACGGGCTTGATGTCTGCATTGACCCCCTTTGTCTGGAAGGAAATCGAAATACCCGTTTCCTCCTGAAATGTGAGGACATACCGCTGAAGCGTCGGAATCAGACCGAGGTCATCCAGGGACATAGGCCTCAAATTATATATGATTTTCCGCACATCCTGCAGGCTTTCCCGTACGATTTTTTTAAGGCTTCTCAGTTCCTCCCGTGCTTTGTCGAGATCCACATCGATCATTCTTTCGCATATTTCGGCTTTTATAACAACATTGGACATCAATTGTGCCGGCCCGTCGTGGATTTCCCTGGCCACACGCTGCCGCTCCTCCTCCTGGGCCTTTATGATCTTCAGACCCAGAAGCTGTCTTTGCTGCATATCCTCAAGCTGGTTGCTTACTTCCAGCAAATCGCCTGTAAGATATCCCAGTGCTGCTCCCACCTGAGTAATCAGGTTATCTGCCTTTTGAACCGTCTTAACCGCGTCCTTGATGCGAATCTCCAGATCATTCCTGCGCCGGATGAGAAATTGTTCCATTTCTCTCTTTACAGCAAGCTCTACTCTAAGATTATCGGCCTTTTCATATGCCTCCTTGAGCTCTTCCTGAGAGTAATTGGAATAGTTGCGGTTTATAAGCATCAGCTTCCGCTTGCTTTCCTTCAGCGCTTCCTCCAATACCTCTACTTCTTCGATCAACTGTCTCACCTGCTGCTTCAGCATGGTGAGCTCTTCATCCAGGCGCTTGCATTCCTTCCGGGAGCTCTCGGCTATATCATAAATCTCTGTTTTGCTGTTATTGATTGCTTCGATTGTTTTCTTGACTATTTTATCCAGTTTGGCTATATCTATTTTGTAGCCGGTCAATATGGTCACCTGCGCCTTTCGACAAGATCTTTTTTTGCATAGTATTTATTTATTCTACATAGACAGCGTTAAATCCTTTGTTATTCAGTCCCTCCTGTGATATTTTTTTAAGGACCGGGTTAGAATATCGTTAGAATCCCACATGAAAAAGTTCATTTCTGGGATAAAAATGCTGTTGACAAACCGGGCTGGTTGCTATTATAATAGGGAAGTGCCAGAGAGATACGCGCCATTAGCTCAGTTGGTAGAGCACCTGACTCTTAATCAGGGTGTCCTGGGTTCGAGTCCCCGATGGCGCACCAGAAGGCTTTCGCAAAATGTGAAAGTCTTTTTTTATGCAAAAAATTACAAAACTTTCCCTTCCGGCTATTTTCAAGAACAATCATCAATAGTATACTGTATATAATTGTTATTTTTTCATATGTTTTGTTTACATTCATTAATCCAACAGACCGGCGAATTCGATAACCGTACCATTATCGAATAAAATCAGCTTTTAATTATTAATTTACCTGGAGGATAATAAAATGCTTTCAATTGCCATTTTAGATGACAATATGAACATGCTTGAAGAATACGAAAAGTTCATACCCGCCTGTTTTAACAGAAACAGAATAAAAGGCCGCATCGTCACCGCTACGGCAGATTATAAGGATTTTATCCGCGAGGTAAGGGATCAGTCCGCCAACGTATGTATCATTGATATCAACCTGCGTGCCGAAATGAACGGACTCTATGTCGCAAAATGTCTCAGGAAGGAAAAGATACCGACAGAAATCATATTCTGCACAGGATTGCTCGAATACATGCCGCAGGCTTTTGATGTGAATGCATACAATTTTATTGTAAAACCGGTCGGATCCAATCTGGAAAAATGCCTTATCAAGCTGAACAAGGAAATGTCTTCACGCGAAGCCGGCGGAAGAACCCTGGAGATCAAGTTCGGGTCACGTATATACTATATCCCGCTGGACTCCATAACACATATCAGGCACGTAGGATCAAAAACCGTTATCCATTCTGCAAACAGGGTACTGGAGGTCTACGAAAGCCTTGAATCGCTTTACAGGCAGCTTAATGATGAAAGATTCGTACAATGCCACCGGGCAGTTATTGTCAACAAGGAATATATCGACTATGTAGACAGGAAAAACAGATGTCTCGCGTTGACAAACGGTTATACGTGCGAACTTGGAATGAAATATTATGCTCAATTCTATGTCAAGGACAGGGGTGACTCATATGCTGTTTGACATTTTAGGAATCAATATACTTTCAGCAATATTGGGAGGCTTGGTAATCTATTATTTTTGCTACAGCCATTACGAAATAGACTCCAGTCCATCCAGAATGGTTGGTTTTTTACTGGCCTTCGGTTTTATCAACGGTATTGTGTCCTCCTACATGCTGCAAAGCGGAGATATATACAATCTCATTAAGCCGTTGCTGCTTTTTATTACAAGTGTGGCCATCATCAGGGCCATCCTCCGTACAAAGTTATACCAGGCCAGTATCATATTCCTGATTTATGCAATTTCACTGGGCGTAGGCAACTCCTTCCAACCTCTCCTGATCAATCTATCATCAAATTCCTTTACAACTGCAAGCATTCAAACCAACCCTCTCAGCTTGCTGATCGTCAATACCGTTTCCAATGCTGTCGCCGGCATTATTATTGTGATCATCATATTATTAAAAAATTACGGTTCCAGAATACTGGTGCATAAGGAAAATCTACCGATATTGATCATTACATTCCTTGTGCTTACCGCAAACTTCGGAATGCATTATTATATAAAGATCTTCAACTTTACCGCTCTGATCATCATATCGTTTTTATCCATTTTGTACTGCACTTACATCTTCATTGTCAGCACTCAGATCACTAGGAATGAGACTGCAAGATTGGAAATCGAACAGCAGAAGTTTTACAATGAATCGCTGAACAGCACCCTGTTTAACCTGCGAAGGTTCAAGCACGACTGGAGCAACAACCTGACGGTTATCCATTCGATGCTTACCATGAATAAAATAAATGAATTGAAGCAATATTTGTCCGAATTAATAAGCCAGAGCCTGGAGGAAGGAAATACGGCTATTTACAACATAAAAAACGCCGGCTTGTTCGGCATCATTTCCGCCAAGCTCAATCAGGCACGCGATCTGGGCGTTGCAATCAACATTTCCGTTGTTGGTGAAGTAGAAAACATCCCGGGCATCAAAATCTCCGAGCTGTGCGAGGTCATTGGTATTTTTCTGGATAATGCCATCGAAGAGACCTGTAAGGGAGAAAAGAAAATTGAAATCCATATTTTTAGCGATGAAAGCTATCTGGAAATAACTATATCCAATAGCTGTAAGAATGAACCGGATATGAAAATGATTTATGAAGCAGGCTATTCATCAAAAGGATCGAATAGGGGCATGGGGCTTGCAATCGCAAAAAAGATTATCGGCAAATACAAGAATATACTGCACATTTCAGATTATGGAGACAATACGTTCACTCAAACCTTAACAATAGAGAAGGGGCTATAAGCCCCTCTTCCTAGTCTTCCCTTATAAGCGCCTTGGGACATTCCCTCTGATGATACGACCATAACCAACAGCCATACGAAGATACTGTCGTTGCCAGAAATACGCCTACCATAGCAGCAGAACACACCAGAATTTTGAAATAATTCTTTTTCATACGGTTACCTCCTCCCTACTGTACTTGTTTTTGGAAATTTTATATGCCAGGGGTGTCATAAAAACAGCCTGTACAAAACATGAAAATAAAATGATGTTGGACCATATCCGGGGTGTGAAAACGGATACTGTGAACAATACGGTCAGTAATAGCATACCCCCGATCCTGAGCTGTTTCCGCTGCTTTTTGGACTTAACCGGCTTTTGCGGCAGATCCGCAGGAGCATATTTGTAAGCAGCGGCATAAGAAGAGGCGGCCACAACCGGCAATATGTAAAACCTGTCCACTTCAGAAGCGAAGGATAGCGCTACTACGCCGAATACTATGATGGAATGCATAATGACGCAGCCCCAGTGGGTTTTGGCATGTATTCCTCCGAGAAAAGCCCTCTGTATACCGTATATAGCAATTACACCGAATACATACTCGAAGATGTTCAATGCCAGAGAAATCAAGATAATCAAACCGATTTTTAATATTTCCGATACAGTCATGTAAACACCGTATTCGATGATCTCCCGCCTCTCGGGCTGAACACCTGGCAAGGTTTCATAAATCATATCTGTAATAAAATTGCTGATTTTGCTAAACATTGTCATCACCTGACAAAATTATACTATTTTTTGGAATTCTTCATGATTTTATTTGTCCAAATGTCCATTTGAATGATGAAAATATTGTCTCGTATATTTTTGACGGATTGGAAGTAAGCATGGCAAGCATTTTCAAATATGG
>JAEZMC010000161.1 GCA_023435805.1 Bacillota bacterium
ACACTGCTCCGACCTACTATCCTGCAGCTGTCCCTTTCCTGGCAGATTTCCCTTTCCCGCTTCCTGCTGAATATGCTTTTTGCCGCCAGGTTCACCGGAAGAGTACTCACTCTCCTCCTTAGACCTGTGGGCTGCATCCTTCATTCGTTTATATGCAGCATAATTGCCCTGATATGAATACAGCTTTCCATTATCAATTTCCAATATCCTATTGACACATTTGCTTAAAAAATACCTGTCATGGGATACGGCAAGAAGCGTCCCCTTAAAATTGGACAATGCTTCCATAACGGCTTCTCTTGCAACGATATCCAGATGGTTGGTGGGTTCATCCATGATCAGGCAATCCGGTTCCATCAGCATAATACAAGCCAGATACAGTCTTACCCTCTCACCGCCGCTTAGCACCTCTATTTTTTTATTGAGGTCTTCACCGTAGAATTGAAAACCGGATAGACGTTCCCGGGCAACTGCCTGGTCCTTTTTTTCCATTCTGCATGTGAATTCCTCCAGAATGGTTCTGTGTTCATCCTCAAACTCGATCACTTGACCCAGATAAGCATACCTGACCCAGTTCCCAAGACGTGCAAAGCCTCGGTAATTTTGATCCTTTCCGAGGAGTATGTTGAGCAGCGTTGTCTTTCCGCAGCCGTTTGCGCCAATGATGCCGATACGTTCCCCACCCCGCACCAAAAAATCCACTTCAGAAAACAGCACCGTCTGACCATACTCCTTTATCAAACCCTTCACCTGTACAACTTCAGCGCTTATATGGATTTCGTTCTTGAAGAATATCTTCGGTGCGGCTTTTTTGTATAGATGCTCCTGCATTATAAACTCTTTGTTATGCGAATCAAGTTTTTCTTTCAGCCTTGCCACCATTTTCTCACGGCTTTTCCATGCACTGATGTTTCTGGTTCGGTGCTTTGACTGGCCTTTGAGTGAAAGAGCTTTTTTCTCCTCTGTCCGAATGCTCATCTTCAGTCTTTTTTGCTCTCTGACCGCATACTCAGCCATTTTGTTCTTTTGTTCCATAAAAACAGCATAGTTGCCGCTTCGCTCAATGATGCCGCCGTTGTCCAGTTCTGCCACTCTGGTTGAAACCTGATCAAGAAAATACCGATCATGGGAAACGAACAGCACACCTCCGTCGAACTTCTTTAAAAATCCCTCCAGCCACTCGGCACCGTGGATATCCAGATGGTTGGTAGGCTCGTCCAGAATAAGCAAATCCGGCTCTTCCAGCAACAATCGAGCTATGGCAACACGCATCCTTTCTCCTCCGCTAAGATTGCCGACAGGAATAGACAGCGCTTCGTTCTTTAAGCCAAGACCGCTGAGTGTGGACTTGATTCTCGCCTCTACGGAATACCCATCCAGTGCCTCATACCTTTCCATCAGCCGGGCATATTCCGCCAAAATTCTGTCATACGCTTCAGCCTCCGCTATACCCGATGGGTTCTCCAGCTGCTTTTCAAGCTCCCGCAGCTTTTTTTCAAGCCTAACCACCTTTTCATAGTGCACCGCTGTTTCATCAGGTGCAGCCATATAGCCATCCATTTCGGACAGGTCCTGTGATAAATATCCTACTTTTACACCCCGGCCTGTCACAACATTTCCACTATCACATGATTCCAGACCCATTGCAATTCTTATCAATGTTGTCTTGCCTGAACCGTTGGGTCCTGTCAAAGCCAGCCTTTCCTTTCTCTCCACCCTCAGACTCACACCGTTCAGTACAAGCCTCCCTCTATATTCCTTTACGATACGATCCAAAAAAATCAGACTCATTTGTTCATTCCTCCTTGTCGGCTGCATTTCAGCATGCCGCATGATTTTAACTGCCGCAAATACAAATACCGCAGAACACTTGTCATTTACATCATGGTCCGTTGCATTTTCCACAGCTTATTTCAGGAAAGAACAAGGTGAGTAACTTGCCAATTCATGGATATCAGTGATGCTTCGTAAGTAGATGAACCCCGGATATGATTCTTCGGCGCCAAAGAATTCTTTGCCCAGATATCTGGTCGGGACATAGCTCCATACAATTTGCAGCTGTGTATAGCTGACATCACCAATAAAAAAGCTGTGGTACGGAAAATGCCGTCCACAGCCATAAATCGTTTCAAAACCCTAATGCCGAACAGGCAACTGGGTATATACATAACGCCAAATAACCGTATGATAAAGGATATGCTAGCTAGATGCAGGTCAACAAACATACATAATACTGCTGACAGTGGCAAACCTATTTAGCAGCCATTGTTCAGCGCTGATATATACTTGAATGTTCAATTTTCCAGCATCGGTTACTTCTGGCGTTTAGGCTCCGGACAAAGCATCACCGAATAGTATGCTTTTATGGTCATTGTACGGAGCTGAGTCCAAGCATCCTTGCCGGTACAATTTCGAGTCTTCCTGACATGGCAGGTGCCCTCCTGTACTGGCGGTTATTTATTGTTATTATATTACAGTTAATCAAAAAATGCAACAATCAACATGCTGACTGTTACCCACAAAATGATGTTGATTAAAAGCGGCTTGTCTTTAAAAAGGGTAATTTCCGGGCTTCCACCCATATCTCGGGAGGATACCAGATACTGATACCGGAAAATGCCATAAAGCACAAAAGGGATCGTCAGCATCATATAATCGGATTTTCCGGCCGAAAAAGTATAGAGAGAATAAGACATAACCGTTGTAGAGGTAATGACTGACAACATATTATTGATCAGGTC
>JAEZMC010000172.1 GCA_023435805.1 Bacillota bacterium
TATCCCGGAACCACCTGTCATCCGGTTCCGGGATTTGTCCGCCCGGTAAAACCTTTCAAAAATATGGGGCAGGGCTTCCGGAGAAATTCCGGCGCCGGTATCTGCAACCACTATTGTTACGGCATCAGAAGAGCCTGTCACGTCAAAATCCACCGCGCCTCCCTGCGGTGTATATTTCAGAGCGTTTGATACAAGATTTACAAGCACCTGGCTGATTTTATCCCTGTCAGCCGTCAGGATCTCCGTGCGCCCTGTGAAACCAATGCTGACCCCCTTGTTTGCAAAATCCGTTTCAAAATTTTTCAGAAGGCTCTGTATCAGTTCGGACACATCAAATTCCGTTTTATTCAAGGTCAGATTTTCACTTTCGATTTTTGCGAGCTTTTCAAGATCACCAACCAGCCTGCTGATTCGCATGATTTCTTCATGACAGCTTTTTAACCTCTGGCTGTCCGCCTTCCATATCCCGTCGATCATAGCCTCCAGATGGCTCTGAAGCGTGGCCAGAGGTGTCCTTAGCTCGTGGGCAACATCGGCTCCAATGCGTTTACGGAGAACATCCTGTTTTTCCAGTGTTTCTGCCAGTTCATTGATCGTCGTGGTGAGCTGTTCGATTTCCAGCGTGTTGGATTTTTCAGATATTCTCTCGGCGTAATAGCCCCCGGATATGGACCGGGCTGCTTTAATGACGCCGGAAATAGGGTGGCTGAGGCGCCTTGCCATTACTGCACCGAAAAACAGTGCAAGTAACAGGGAAAATACACCGACACCGACGATAATTCGGTTTAGCGTATTGATAAAAGTAAGATCGTTGTCATTGAAAAAATACGGCCCGAAATAGCCGATTTCCACACTCCCCACTTCAGCCACACCGGCTTTGACCGGATAGCTGGTTTCTACGTAACCGCCCTTCCAGTTGGGATAGATGCTGTTCATATTTTGCGCCATATGGGAAAGCATCTGCGTACAAAGGCCATTGTTGTGGACGGTTGCATCCCATACCATCTGTCCGGACTTATCGGCAACTTTTAAAATAAGTCCGTGTTCCAGCGCGTTCATTCCGATGCTCTCAATGGCGCTTGTGTTCCAGGAGCCGTCATTTTTATACTGCTGGCCGATCAGGAATACGGTGTCGCTGTTTTTTTGTTCCAGCTTGTTGATAACATACTCCTTAAACTGCCTTTCCAGTGATACGTTCGCCAGAATGCTTAAAAATATAACACTGACCAGAGCAATGAATATATAGGAGGCGGAAAGCTTTGTCCTTAAACTGAATCTCATCCTTTACTCACCACCAAATCTGTAGCCGATGCCATGAACCGTCATGATATATACAGGATGCCTGCTGTCCGACTCAACCTTTTGTCTCAGATTTTTAATATGAGCGTCGATTGTCCTGTCATATACATCGATATCTTCACTGCCAATCGCATTGATCAGTTCATCGCGCGTAAATACTTTTGAAGGGGTTTTTACCAGCGCCAGCAGTATTTTAAACTCCGTAGGGGTCAAATTCAGCGCTCTTCCATCTTTTTTCACTTCGTAACCGGTACAGTCAATTATCAGATCATTGTCGTTAAATGAAAGCACGCTGCTAAGCGGAGTCCTTGCATCCGAAGCTCTCCTGAGCAGCGCCCCGACTCTTGCGACAAGCTGCCTGGGGCTGAAAGGCTTGACGACATAATCATCCGCTCCGATATCCAGACCTTTCAGAATATCTTCCTCCTCAACCTTGGCAGTCAGCATGATAATGGGTACTCTGGATTTCTTGCGGATCTTTTTGCACACCTCTTCTCCTGTTACATCGGGCAGCATCAGATCCAGTATGATCAGAGACGGGTTTTCCTTTTCAAACAGCTCCAGAGCCCGCTTGCCGGTAAATGCCTCGCTTACAGCATATCCGCCGCTTTCAAGATAGGATTTTACAACCTCAACAATTTTTTCCTCGTCGTCTACGACCAGTATCCTTCTTTTAATATCCTCCATTGCTGCCTCCAAAAACCTGAATGCATATGTTCATTATATTATAAATGAAAACCCGGAACAAATATAGTTTGTTCACTGCTGCAAGCATAACAAATGAATGTGAAGATATTATGAAGACGGACATTACCGACCATCCCTGACGGGCCGACAGCCGCTCTGATCCTGTATGCCATTGTGCACCCGGGGATATGATGGTATAGTTAAATCATCGGTTTTAGTTAAACAAACGGTAGATTGACAAATGAAGGGGGATTATTTGATGGGACATCTTCTAAAATATATAAAAAAAATGTACGGCGATATAAAAGAAACCTTTGTCCGGTTTGCACCGGTTCCTTTCGTATTGGCCTTAATAACCGTTATGGTATCCCTGCTGATCGAAAATGTTTTTACGGGAGACTGGGAGCGTATTGTTGAACGCATGGTATTTTCAGCCATTGCCGGCGTGTTTTTCGGGACGGCGTTGGTATTTTTACGTGAACGTTTTACCGGAATTAAAATAAAAGGAATTTTTTCGTTTGGAATCGTACTCCTCTTTTCGGTACTGTACTATTTTCTGCTGACCTCGGACAACGATGTGGAATTTGTGGAAACCATACGGCTAATTGTTATTTGCTTTTCACTTTTTGCCTTTTACATCTGGGTTCCATCCTTTAAAAACAAAGCAGTATTTTCAAATAACGCACTGGCACATTTCAAGGCCTGCTTCATCTCCATATTATACAGCCTGGTGATGGCATTGGGTCTGCTGGCAATTTATTTTGCGGTAGACCTGCTGCTGGTCAGTCTGGACAATGATCTGCCGGCTCATATTGCAAACCTGACAGGTATCTTTTTCTTTCCGCTTTATTACCTGGCCCTTCTTCCGGATTTCTGCTCCAATGAAGAGCGAAAGCAGGAAAAATGCAGAACCGCTTCGATGTACCCGAAATTTCTGGAGATACTGGTATCCTATATTGCATTGCCGTTGATCATGTTATTTACCGGCGTGCTGGTCATTTATCTGGTTAAAATCCTGCTGACGCTCAAATGGCCGGTAGGTCAGCTCGGACCGATGCTCTTGTGGTATTCGGCGGTTGGGTTGTTTTTATATGTACTGAGCGGAAAGCTTGAAAACCGTTTTACCAGCTATTATCGGAAATTTTTCCCCTGGGTGCTGATACCTCTGGTACTGCTGCAGCAGTATTCCATTTTTATACGCATAAATGCTTATGGTATAACGGAATCCCGGTATTATCTGGTCCTTTTCGGCATTTACTCCATTGTCTGTGCCATCGCCCTTCTCCTGACGAAGGGGTTGAAGCCGGGTTTGGTCAGTATATTGGCAGCGGTTTTCGCCGTTGTTTCCATCCTCCCGGCCATCAATGCCTTTTCCGTATCACGCGCAAGCCAGATCCACAGGCTTGAAGTGATTTTATCACAAAACAGCATGCTTACGTCCGGACAAGTCGTACCCAACGCAGATATACCGATAAAAGACAAGGCTGAAATCACCAATATAATGAACTATATGAACAGGATGGGCCATACCTCGGGTATTAAATGGCTTCCTTCCGACTATGGGCAGCAACAGGATTTCAAGGCCTTGTTCGGCTTTGGTGAAACATACGGAACAGTGGAAACTGACGAATCCGGTATCACATATCACAACGGAGCAATCGACCCTGCGCTGCCAATGGATGTATCAGGCTTTGCGGTGGGTCTAAATGCACATTTCTACAAAAATGACGATGGCAGTAATACTGAGTATGCATTCAAGCTAAACGGAGAAGATTACTCTGTCCGCATATCTGAAACGGCGGACGGCGATGTGGAAATATCGCTGCTGAATGCAGCCGGCAGCAGACAGGCATTCCTAACGCTGAAAGACCGGCTTGAAAAGCTGGTCAGCGAGAAAAAGCTAGATCAGGGCTGGTTGGTTTCACCGGCGGATATGACTATGGACACGGATGGCGGCAATTTGAAAATGCGGGTGATTCTGAAGAATATAAACTTCCAGATGGACAGGGATCAGACAATCAGTGAAATAAACGGAGAAGCGTTTGTCCTGGTCGGGGAGAAGTGACTCTCCCCGGCCGTAGAATCTATTATGGCAAAGTCATCCTGCATTAATCAGTATGGTTCTGTTGAATTCAGAAAGCGTGTTGTAGAAGGCTTCGACGTTTTCAACCGGCGTACCGGGAGGCACGTCGCAGCCGGAAGACAATACAAAATTCTTGTAATTTGCAGTTTGGTCGAGCAACGCGTGCGTTTTTTCCATCATCTCCTCCACACTGCCATTCCTGAAGGTGCGTGCAGGGTCTATATTTCCGAAAGCAACCCTGCCCCATGGGATTTGAGGCATGATATCCCGCATATCGACCGCATTGCCAAAATGAAGCCCTGCCGCTCCGGTTGACAAAAGAGAAGGAACCAGGTTTTTCGTATTACCGCAGTTGTGGAGAATAACCATGAAACGGTCATCCTGAATGGCATCTACGATCCTTTTTACATAATCCGAGGAAAATTCGGTGCAGTTTTCGGGTGATAACAGACCTGCTGCCGGTTCTGCAATAATGATGCCGTTTGCTCCGGCATTTTTAAAGGCCTTTGCATATTCGACCAGGAATTCCGTACATTTATCAAGCAATTCATGAATCATTTCCGGCTCCGTCTTCAGGCCTACCATAATTTCTGTCATGTCAAAAAGCCTTCCGGCCAGCGAGAAGGGGCCGATGATGCCGCCGAAAGTCGGTCTGTCCTTGATGTTTTTCGCAGACAGTTCAGCAGCCTGTATATAAGCGGAGGTACGCCCCTCGCCGACGGCAGGGACACGCAGCGCCCTGATGGACGCTTCGTCGTCAACAATTTTACCCGAGA
>JAEZMC010000250.1 GCA_023435805.1 Bacillota bacterium
GCCGAGATGCAGCGTGCATAAACCGCTTCGGTGATTACTGGTGTAGCAACGCCGAGATCCAGCGCGCTTTTGCTTGTCCATTTTCCCGTTCCCTTCTGGCCTGCTTTGTCCAATATGACATCGACCATGGGCTTTCCGGTCTCCGGATCGGTTTTTCCGAATATATCCCTGGTAATTTCAATCAGATAGCTGTCCAGCTCGCCCTCGTTCCATTGGGCAAACACCTCGTGAAGCTCCTGTGCTGACATACCAAGGGTATTTTTCAAAAGTGAATACGCCTCACAAATCAGCTGCATATCCCCGTACTCGATTCCGTTATGCACCATTTTAACATAATGGCCTGCTCCGTCCGTACCGATATAGGTGCAGCAAGGTTCGCCGTCCACCTTGGCGGCTATGGCTGTGAATATGGGCTCTACCAGCGCATATACATCTTTTTCTCCGCCGGGCATGATTGCCGGACCCAGGAGGGCGCCTTCCTCCCCGCCTGACACGCCGGTCCCGATAAAGCGGTAGCCTTCCGCTTCTAGCTCCTTGCTTCTGCGGATGGTATCTCCGTAAAAGGAATTTCCTGCGTCAATCAGGATGTCTCCCTTATCAATATAAGGCTTGAGCTGCTCTATTGTGTCGTCAACAGGCTTTCCCGCCTTGACCATGATAATGATTTTTCTGGGTATCTCCAGCGAGTTGACAAACTCTTCGACGCTGTACGTTCCGTATACGTTTTTGCCTTTTGCTTCGTCGACGAGTTCATCCGTTTTCCCTCTGGAACGGTTATACACTGAAACGGAAAATCCTCTGCTTTCAATATTCAGCGCAAGATTTTTTCCCATTACGGCAAGTCCTATTACTCCAATATCCTGTTTACTCATTTTATTTCTCCTTCATCCATTATTACATATAAATTTTCTTTTCGAAGGGGACATTCCTCGGCCCTCAGAGCCCTTCCTCCTGCAGAGGTGTGCCCAATAGCTTTAGCGTCAAAAGGGGACATTCCTCGGCCCTCAGTGCCCTTCCCCCTGCAGAGGTGTGACCAATAGCTTTAGCGTCAGAAGGGGACATTCCTCGGCCCTCAGAGCTCTTCCTCCTGCAGAGGTGTGTCCCCTCTCCACTAAACCCCCGAAAAGGCCGAAAAGCCGCCGTCGACCGGTACAACAATACCGGTTATAAATTTGGATGCATCCGAACAAAGCCATATCAGCGTTCCGGTCAGATCTTCCGGCTGACCCATCCTGCCCATGGGAGTGTGTTCGATAATCGTCTTGCCCCTTAGCGTGAATTCACCGGTTTCCGGATTTGTTAAAAGAAATCTGTTCTGCTCTGTAAGGAAGAAGCCCGGAGCAATGGCATTGACCCTGATTTTATCGCCATACTGTTTCGCCAGGTCGGTTGCCAGCCATTGGGTAAAATTGCTTACAGCCGCTTTCGCTGCAGAATAGCCGGGTACACGTGTCAATGGCCTGAAAGCGTTCATGGAGGATATGTTGATAATTACCCCTCCGTCTTCATTTTTAACCATTTCCCTGCCAAACACCTGCGACGGCAGTATTGCGCCGCCCATCAGGTTCAGGTTGACGACCTTCTGAAGAACGTCGCCCGGCAAGTCAAAGAAGGACACTTCATCTGAGGTGGTTGCCGCCTTCATGTTGCCACCTACGGCATTGATCAGAATATCTATCCTGCCGAAATCCTTTAAAATCACATCAACCGTTTTTTTGATGCTCTCAATGTCCATTGCGTCAAGCTGATACCCTTTGGTTTTGATTCCCTCCTGTTTAATTGCGGCAGCAGCAGCCACAGCCCTCTCTTCGCTCAGATCACAGACAGCCAGGTTGGCACCGGCCGCAGCAAGTCCTTCCGCCATCGTTGCCCCCAGGACTCCTCCGCCTCCGAGCAATACCGCATTTTTACCATTCAGTGTAAATAATTTCATGATTATTCTCCTTTCGAATCTGGGTAAACTTGATAATATATTTTTTTTGATAGTTCATACGCTTTCATGTATATTTCATGATTCCCATCTATTGGGCGTATTTTCTTGACCGGGCGCATACCCGGCAGGACCTTTTTAAGATCCGTCAACCCCAGTGCTGCCATGCATAAAAAGGCTGCGCCCAGTGAAGAGGCTTCCTGAACCTCCGGGACGAGGATCTCCTTATTGAAAATGTCCGCCTGTATCTGCAGCCACAGATCTGATTTGGTATAGCCTCCATTGGCCCGTATCTGTGTTGCATTGTCCCGCAGCTCCATCATCACTTCATATACGGAGTACATCCGGAACATGACCCCTTCCATTGCCGCACGAATGATGTGTTTTCTATTGTGGGCATATCCCAGCCCGTACATTATCCCCCTGGCACCCGCATTCCAGTTGGGGCTTCTCTCCCCCATCAGATATGGCAGGAATATGAGGCCTTCGCTCCCCGGTGCTATTTCCGCGGCATACGCGTCAAAAAGCTTGTAAATACTTTCGCCTGTTTGCTGCGCATCATATTCAAACTGTTTCCTAAATTCTTCGCGAAGCCACTTCAGAACAATACCGCCGTTATTGATGGCGCCGCCGGCCACCCACATATCTTTCGTAAAGGAATAGCACCAGGTTCTTTGCCTGGAGTCCAGAAGAGGACTGTCCACCGCCGTACGTACCGCACCGCTGGTACCTACGGTGGATGAAAGCGCGGTGTCATCCGTAACACCACAGCCAATGTTGGCCAGGATACCATCTCCCGACCCGATGACTACCGGCGTATCGCGGGATATCCCAAGCAGTTCCTCATACTCTTTTTTAAAACCTCTGAAAATATGGGTACACTCCACTACTTCGCTGAGCTTGTCCTCCGTAATTCCAAGGATATCCCGGATTATGCCGCCGTCCCAGCTCTGGGTGTGGATATTATAATAGCCCTGGCTGGACGCCAGTGTATAATCCACCGCAAATACGCCATAAAGCCTGTACAGGATGTATTCCTTGATTGTAACGAATTTTTGTGCTTTTTTAAAGGTTTCCGGTTCATTGCCCGCATACCACAGAATCTTGCTCAGAGGGTACATCGGGTGCTGTACCCTGCAGCCGGTTCTGTTGTATAGGTCGCTCACATTGAAGCTGCGGGCGATATACTCTGCTTCCGCAGCCGCCCTGCCGTCGGCCCAGGTCATCACGTTCGACAGAGGTCTGCCCGCCCCGTCCAACAGCAGCAGGCTGTGCATATGGCAGCTTATTCCGATTCCGGACAACGCCGTCCGCCCGATGCCCGAGTCGTCCATGCAGCTTCTGATGACTTGCAGCGTAGAATCAAATACGTGGTCGGCATTTATTTCAGCACGTCCGTCAACGGTTGCAGTGAGAGAGTATTCTATACTCGATATATTTTTCAGCATACCGTCCCGGTCGAATAAAACAGCCCTGACACTTGAGGTTCCAATATCCAGGCTTAAAAAAATCTCATTCATTGCATCCTCCCATGCCCCTGTATTATATTATATGTTACTGCTAATCTCATTATATATTAATTAATTACAATATTCTTTGTTATAATTGCTTGTTAGTGTGTAAATGTTGCTGTATACTAGTATATGAGGTGATCTTATGGGGCTTCCCATGCAGAAGTTTACAACCAGGCAATATATGGTAAACAATGACTTTGAGTTTTTCCATTATAAAGACGAACCCACGCTGGAAATAGATTACCACAACCATGATTTTTATGAGATTTATTTCTCCATATCCGACAAGGTGAACTATATTATCGAAGGAAAAGCCTATAATCTGAAACCGGGCGATATATTACTGATCAGCAATAAGGAGCTTCACAGGTCCATTCCGGATCCGGGCAATCTTTATGAAAGAGTGGTCATATGGGTGAATCCCGATTTTGCCAAAAGATATAGTACGGAGGGAACAAACCTGGCCCAATGCTTTGATTCCACATCCATTAAAAAAAATAATCTGCTGCGTCCGAATCCGAACATGCTGAGTCAGCTTAGAAATATCCTCACACGGCTCGGCAGTGCCTGCACCGATAAAGTCTATGGCAGCGATATCCTGCGCAGCATTTACCTTGTTGAGCTGCTGACCTACCTGAATATCGCGTATTTTGACGTATACAGGGAGAATGTACAGGAGGACATCGTATACAACCAGAAGGTGAATGATATGATCCATTACATCAATGACCATTTGGGAGAGGACCTCTCCCTGGAAGCGCTGTCCAGAAAGTTTTTCACCAGCAAATATCACCTGTTAAGGGAGTTTAAAAAATACACGGGGTGTACGCCGCACAATTACGCCTTGCGCAAAAGGCTCATTTATGCCAGGGAGCAGCTGAAGGCCGGCAATAAAATATCCGATATATGCCAGTCATGCGGATTTGGCGACTACTCAAACTTTTCCAGATCCTTTCAAAAAATTTATCGCATCACACCAAAGCAGTTCAGGGAAACCATTCAGCAGTAAATTAGAAAAGCCGTGCGCTCCTTTTACGGATACACGGCTTTTCATATACCTTCCAGTGGCGGTTTCCATCCGGCAGCGATCCTATCGGCGCTCTCCGATCCTGTTATACCCTGCCTTCAATGCTTCCCCAGGAGCACACGCCAAGCTTTCTTGAAAAATCCATCTGAAGGTTTTGATACGGCTTTGTGGCAAAAATATTCCTTCCGCGGAAATTGGCCTGTGTCACCTCCACAAGGGCATACCGGACGCCGGTATCGTCTTCCCTTCCGAGCAGCAGGAGCGCATCCGTTTCAAACTCTCCGTAACCAGCCTTCCCTTCTTCATAGGTGTATACCGGACGCACATTCAGGTCCGCTATACCATACGTATCATCATTCTTCAACCCGATTGTATAAGCACTGCCGTCAACCGTAAGTGTAACGCATGCGCATCTTCCGCCTTCGACCGGTTCAAGGCTGAGGCTTGCGGCAATACGTTCCGCCCTGGCTCTCGCCGCATCAATTTCCATTTGGCTGTCGCCGGTCTCCGGTATCAGAACGGATACGAAATTATAGAACTCATTCTCTCTGAAATAGCGGCTGACATATTGTGAAAGCCCCTGCTCCATCCTGTAATTGCGGCGGATTTCCTCCACCGAGTATGCACGGTCCCCGCCGGCGAAAGCAACCAGCAAGCTCTGCTTTGCGACTGTCCGGGCTTTTACCCCGGCGCAAAGCTCCTCCTTGTCCCTTCTGAATATATAAAGCCCTTCGGGGCTGTCCTGATCAATCCGGTAAACGCCTTCCCCAACCTGATGCACCGTTTCGGCAAAATACATTACCCCGGCTGTTCTGGGACCTTCCGATAGCGCCTTCAGGCTGTCGATCACGATATAGACGCCTTCATCCTTTAAACGGACGATACTTCTGTCACAATCCACACCGGAATACGGATCATTCAGTCTTGTGCGGGAAACCTCTGCAAATGAAAACCGCTCAAAATACAGCTTCTCCGTTGTAACCGGCAGATAATCCCCGATATTCTCGGCATACTCGATCAGCCCTTTTTCCCTGAACATCCTGCCGTTTCGTACGATCACCCTGTTGTGATAAAAGTCGGCGCGGTAATGCCCGTTGGTGGTAAATGCATCGCGATACCCGCCGTCTCGCAGGAATACCGCGCCGTTGGCGCACAACGCAGCGATGGATTGTTCATCCGCATGTCCGTGGTGCGGTTTTTCCGCATGAACAGGAATGGTTTTCTGGAGGTATTTCCGGCTAAGCCTGCCATACGGGCCCACATCGCGATAATTGTACATCAGGTAATGCGCAGACGGATCCCATCCGCTTCTGTAAACAATTTTTTTCCCGATCATATCGCACAATGCCTCACAGGATAGAAACTCCGGTTCAGCCGGAGCGATGCCGTCGTCACACCACAGCAGCGCATTGGTCAGGCCTCTGGTGGCTTGCGGGCTGGTATCGAGCGTCTTGTTTTCAGAAACATTCTTAAAGATTTTCTCTGCGGCATACTTCAGATAACCGTCCTTGTGCCGTGCCGCAACCAGTTCAATTGCCGACAGCGCAAGAAGCGAGTCCGTACCCATGTCGAACCGGCTGTCTCCGTATTCCGGGAACCCTCCCCAGGGCAGCATGATAGAAGCAAAATAATTTGCATAATACCCCATCACAGCATCCACGGATGCGTCCCATATGCCTTTGGCGGAGATATACTCCGACAGGGCGTTGATCCATATGGCGGAATAGCCGTTTGAATCCTCAATGGACCAGCGTCCGACATTCTGCTCAAAAAGGCGTCCGGACAGGCTTGCTGCCATCTCCGACATACTGTTTTCCGGGAACAGCTCCGAGAAGCAATGGAGCATTATGGCACGAAGTACGCAGCGATTGTGCGTTCCCCATTCCGCTTCATTGAACAGCGAAGTGATTTCACCGATGCACAGCTTCTCAATGCGCGCTTGCTCCTCAGCGGTATAGACTCCTGCCTTGAAGAGCCGATAAAGCGTTTTTAATGCAGGTCCAAAAGCAAATGCTATCTCAATCACCGGCATTGTGGCAAAATTCTTTGAAAAGCCCGAACCTTTCACCGCTTCCACAAATGTGTTGCCACTCTCAGCAAAGACAGGTTTTCCACGCATCAGCTCGTCCTGTACCTCACACAGTAAAAACAGTGCCTTATTGCAGGAATGCAGATGTCTATCGTCCCTGTTGTACAAGTAAAGCGTACCTTCCATATCAATAAGATGGCCGAGCCAGTTCAGCCCATTGAAATCGCCTGTATTAAAAAATGTTTTCTTTGCCTCTTCAAAACGAGGGTATTCCTGCGCCACAAGTGTATCTGCAAGGCTGGCCAGATACGCTGCGTATTCTTTTTTGGCCATGTCGATCCTTTCCCTCCAAGTCCATTGTGCAGTGCATAAAAGCTGCAGCACTGTTAAATGTATTAATTTTTCGCTTTTTACTTATTGAAGCAGATTGAAAGTTTTCTTTGGAAACCGGTCATTTCTGTGAGATAAAAACGCATATGCCCGTCACTTTGCGGTACGCTTCCAAAAAGATTGTCTATATAATGATGCGTCGCGAAGCAGGGACCGATTGTAATGCTTTCAAAGCCTGTTCGGGCACAAAGACTTCCGTTTTTTACGACCATGCCGGCACCAGGCTTCCATGGCATGGAAAATGCATCATGTTCCACGCGGACGGCATCTGCAATATTGATTTCCAGCCTGACTGGGGCACCCGTGCATCCGGCGGACTCAAAACTCAGGTCAATCCCGTCGTCCGTTCTGCTGATATGTACGTCGATGGTAATGTCCATGTTCTTTGTGATGGGGCGTTTCGACCTGTCCATCCTCCACCAGTCCGAAGTACCTTGATACGAGCCGTACGGCAGATAATACTTCCCATAGCCCTTATATTTGAGCGTATACCCTTCATCGGTTTTCACGATCTCATCCGCGATCAGGTGCCTTTCATTAAAGAAGCTGATATTCATGCGCATGAAAAGGGATAATTCCTTCATACGGACATGCAGAAAATCGGCATTTCCACGGAGCAGGGTAATACTCATGCCCTCCTCAATGATCCTTACGATGCCAGAATCGTTAAAGAATCGATCACATGTAAAATCCACACTTCCGTTGCAGTCCAGCCCGGCCATATCGGGATAGAGCATCAGGTAATCCAGGCATTCCGGTGCGGGACGGTTGCCCGTCATGCATTCGTTTATGATCTTTCCTGCAATAGCGGCAAAACCAGGCTCACTCAAACGGCAGGCGCCATAGAGATACATAGGGTAATATTTATCGGCAAAGATCTTTTTTCCATAGTCCTGCCTTGTGGAATTACCGGTAAATACGGTCATGTCCGGCTCAAAGTATGCCTTCATCATTCTCAGGTTGCGCAGAGCGTAGTTATTGTATTCCGGGCGTCCGAGCTCCTCCGCCAGAATGAACATGGCGTATTGATTGATGTAGTTGTATCCTCCGGCGGAACGTTCGGCAAACTCTCCGTCCTCATTGCAGTCGATCCCCTCCGCGAGGTAGCTTTCTATAACCGGTAAAAGCTCTTCATTCTTTATAATATTGCGGGATAGTGCAAGTGCAGCCGACACAACCCACCTGTGGTTGGGCGTATGGAAACCGCCTGCTGCGATGCCGGCTGAACATTTATCTATCAGATGGCGCAGCTTTTCACAGATGCGTTTTTCCGGCTCCGTTTCAGCATGGCGGGATGCTATCCTGTACATTTTTGCGAGAGTAATCGTTCCAAACGCGGTATCCGGGGATGAACGCATGTTACAGGTATAGAGATCCCACGTATTGTCGTCGTGCAGCCTTGCAAGGGCAAAATCCAGCATGGCGGAAACAGCGTCCAGAACAGCGGCATCCCTGTAATATTTGCTGTTTTCATTAAAGTAGCACAACAAAGGCTCCGGAATAATGGAGGATTTGTCATGTATGATACCCGGTTCCGGCAAATTGACTCCGCCGTAATCCGGGCTTTGTTCGTCCGTGATGATATTTTGCAGCACGGATTTTGTAATACGCTCCGCACCGGCAAGAATAAATTCATAGCTTTTATTCATATTGTTACCTCCAGAAATTTCGCATTACAGCATTGCCTTATACTCTCCAGGTGTAATGCCCTCGTATTTTTTAAAGGTACGGATAAAGGAATAGGAAGAGGAAAAACCCGCCTGCTTGGCAATATTGCACACTGTCGAATTTTTCTCATGAAGCATCTCCTTAGCACGGGAGATCCGGTATTTGTTCAAATAGTTGATATAGGTGTCTCCCATCTCCTGCTTGAAAAGAGTCGAAAAATAAGAACTTGTAAATCCAATCTTCGCGGCGATCGAATCGAGCGATATATCCTTCGAATAATCTTTTTCGATCATTTCCACTGCCATTTTGATATAATAGTTGCATTTTTCGTCGTTCTGATTAAAGTGGTCACTGGCCTTGCTGAAAATGGAGGACAGAAACAGATAAAGCTTTTCAATCGTTTCATTATTGGCCAGCATGGAAAGCTCGTTCACATCATTTATAAAGTAAAAATCTTTACCTGTTTTATTGGTAATTTTCTGTTCCGCTCTTTTCAAGAGCTCAAACAGCCAGATCAAAATCGTGGTCTGGTTGATGACGCCGCTTCGCCTTATATGATCGCAGATGCTTTCAGCAAGCATGAAAATATCCGCAGATGCATTACAAATGACCGAAACAATCAAATCAGGGTTGAGTGTCGGTATTATGGATTTATTGCCTTCGGGGTTACCGGAAGCGACTATGACCGTTCCCGCACCTAGCAGGAACCGTTTAGCCATAGCGTCTGTTGCTTCCCTGCAGGCATAAACCGTTTGATCGATACTGTAAAAGGGCTGACTGATTGAAACAGACAAGGAAAATTCAAAATTCTTACATACTGTATCAATCAGATCATGACCGACCTCGATCAGGCTGTCCTGATTTGCATCTTCCGTGTTGATGAGTATCCACAGGCCATTGTTCGGGCATTTACAGGATATGAAGATGTTTCTGCCGGACAGGAGCTCCTCTGCTATGTTTTCAACAGCGAATGTAAACAGATCCCTGTCGGTTTCGGAATATTTACTGCAAAAGTCTGTATAGTAGTCGAAGGAAACGTGCATGACATAATAGCAGGAATGCTTCGGTACAAACCCGAATTCGGAAAGCCTTTCCAGAATCTTCCCTGCATCTTTCGGGTCAAGTATCCCGCGCATAAGCTTTACAACATACGCACTGCTGATAATTTTTTCATTGCTCCAGAGCATCTCGGAAACCTTATCCCTGTCATGATTGATCGAATCAAAGGCCTCGCTGATAATTTGTATCTCGCCGCTGTGGAGCATTTCCCTAAGATAAGCATTGCTCCCCGAAATCTTTTTGATCAGCCTTATCAACGGACTATATAACCCTGTAGATACGATCCATATCAGAACAATGCTGATGACAACGGTAAACACTGTAATCATTACAATGGTGGTGCGCATTGCATCAATGTCTGCAAAATAGCTCTCGAGCGGAGTCACTTTAACGTAATACCACGACATTTTCGGGGAATAACTCCAGGAAACTGCGAATTCGTGTTTATCTTCACTGATTATTTTAAAGCCCGTACCGTTTCTGTTTTCCGAAATTACCTCCGTGATGCCGGTCAACATCCTTTGATCAAGCTGCCTGGTCGTATCAATGAGGCTCATATGCTTGTCCAGTATGTAAATTCCGCCATCGTCCGGGTCAAGGTTGTTATTTACAATAGATCCGATCAGCGTTCCGTCCAGCACGATAAAAACCCTTCCATATGAAATGGTCCCGAAAATGGGAAGCCCTTTTGCATAGATCAGCGATTTTGGACCAAACAGCTTTTCTACAGACGGATCACCCCCCTTGTACATAAACCAGGTATTGTTGGGGATTTCCATTAATTGATCTCCAATATCTGTCTGCTGGTACTCCTTCTTCGAAGTAAGGATGGTATGGTTTATTTCACTGTACACGATTATATTGTCTACATTTTCATTCAGGCTGCTGAATAGGAACGCCTTATTTATGGTTGAGTAGAAATTTCCAATAAATTCGGGCGTTATGACGGCAGAGCTATTTTTGACAAGAGAATTCAAATCTTCGTCCATTGCCAGTTGAATGATGTCTTTTTCAATTTCGCTTGAAATTGTATCAATCACTTCCGAAGACCTGCCCAAAAGGTTTTGGTCTACAGAAGCGATTTCTTTCCCGACAATGGTGCTCGAACCCTCAAATATTTTAATAGATACAAAAAATAATGCCGCCACATTTATAACTGAAAATGCAATAACCATTTTCAAAAATATTGAACGTTTCATTCTGCACAGCCTTTCGCAACCACCAGATTTATTACTGCGAATTCAGATGCTCTCTAACCAGTTTTACTGTGTTCTTTGCTTCATCTATGTCTCTTGCGCCATGCCAGATAATTGTACGTGCGTTTTTCAAAAATTCCAGATTGTTTTTTATTTCGTCATACGTCAATTCTACAATTACAATTTTATCCTTCAGGACATCCTCCAGCTTTTTATAGATCTCAATAGCCCGTTCACAATTCGGATCGTTTGATATCTCAATAAACTTAATTTTTTCGATTGATGCGATATGCCCTATACTGTGCCTCCCCAGAGCATGCGTATGCATAAAGGCGCAGTCATAACCGTCCAGGAGCTTTTTTGTGTAGGGAAGCCCGAATTCCGCATAAATATCCGGTGAACACAGGCAGGACGTGTCCTCAGCCAGGTGTCCGACCGAACGGCCCGGAAGCCAGACGTCGAAGCCTGAAATGACTCCTCCGTAAAAATCGCCGGCTGCTTCAAGTTGACGATCCAGCGTCCATTTTTCCGCTGTGGTGCAAAACTCCAAAAGCTCATGTACCTTGTCTGCATCATCAAAAAAATCCGTAAACAGATCATTTCCTCTCAATGCATTGGCAATATCCAGCGGACAGCTTCCGCCTCGCAGCTTTACTGCCGCCTTGCCCGCGAGCTTTTCTTTCATATAGGCGATTCCGTCCACAACGGCACGCAGCCATACATTATCCTCTTCTAATTTAAGTATGGACATTTTATCGTAGTTTGTCAAAACTTGTTTATGCCAGCTGGTGGTGTCTGAAAACTCAACACTTCCGCCAATAAAAGCGGTATGCTCCGAAATTCCGTACCATGGCGATAACGCCGGTATCAGGTCATCATCCACAGATTGGCGGCATTGCCAGTATTCCGTAAAGACGTCCATGCAGGCATCCAGATATTGCTTCATATTACCCGGGAGATTCCATTCTTTCAGCGAACGGTCCGGTGTACTTCGTATGGAACGGATATTCCTGACCTGTATCAACGCCCCCTTTTTACCGGAGTCATAAAATTGTTTCGTTCTGTCCATAACCTGGTCTGCATCCCTGCGCAGCGTTAGCATCGCATCAACTCCTGCTTCCTTTAGAATGATTGGAGGATATCCATTATAATATATTACCGAAGGATGGCTGTATAAGAGCCATCCTCCGGCAGTCTCAACCAACGGTGCTATTTGCCCATTGTCTTCAGCGCACTGGCGATTTCCGCGTCATATGCGTCTCCACCGAGCTTCTTCCATCCATTTACATAATTTTCATATTCTTTTTCAAAATCCTTAGCCACGATCACTTTTGCTGCGCCTTCAAACATGTAGTCCTGCAGCGTCGAAGCATTCTTGAGTGTGTTGGGGCGCGGCTCTGTGATTACTTCATAGGTTCTTCCGTATTGCTTGGACCATTCCATCAGCTGATAATAATCTTCACCGTCCCTACCGGGGTATTTCTTCTTCAGCATATCGGTAGTGGTCCACAAATCACCGCTTGTAATGCCGAGGTCACCGCCGACCCAGCCGATATCCTTGGCGTAGGCTGCCTGGTCAGGATACACGATCGCTCCGTCAACCATGTTATAATGAACGCCTTCCTGGCCGATTTTCAGGATCTTGTCCATGCCGCTCTCTCTCATCCACTCCAGGTATTTCAGAGCTGCCTCGGGCTTCTCGCTGCTTTTCGGAATGAACATGAGCAGTCCGCCTTTACGGGGTCCCTGCATGATAATCTCGCCATTCGGGTTTGCCAACGGTTTAATTGGCTTCCAGTAGGCATCGGAAACTGCTTTTTGCGTTTCTACGTTCAATGTTTTTGCGGCACCCGGAGTCTGGGGATTGACATTGACCATTCCGGCCATACCGGAGAAAACATGCTGATCATATTTTGCGCCGTTTACATCCGTTACAAATTCAGGATGGATCAGCCCTTCTTTATATAGCTTGTTCAGGAAAGCATATCCGTTTTTGGCATACGGATTGTCAACCGGGGACATGAACACGCCGTTCTCGTAATTACCTGTCGGCATGCAGGGGATATAGGGTCCGTCATATTCAACGCCGAACATGAGCATGATGTCAAGATAGAAACCCTGTGTACCGGTTACGCCGGGAGCCGGCATTGCAAACGGTACGACATTGGCTTTTCCTACTCCGCCGGGATCCTGGGTCTTAAAGGCTTTCAGCATTGCATAAAGCTCGTCGGGCGTAGTTGGATCTGCGCTTCCCAGCTTATCCAGCCAGTCCTGGCGCACATATATAGCGGTGTTTCCGCCGAAATCCGCCTGCACTGCGGGTATCGCATACTGTTTGCCTTTGTAGATACCCCACGGCAATGAAGTTTCAAAATATTGTTTTATCTTTGAATCCGGAGAATTGATGTATTCGGTCAGATCATATATTCCGCCCTGATCCGCATAACCGTACAGAACGTTAAAATCGTATGTGTATGAGATGTCGGGAGCACTTGAGGATGCCATCCACACATTCAGCTTGGTCACTTCTTCAGCACGGGGGCAGGCTACGAACTCAACATCAAGATTCGCCTCGGCCAGTGCATGTTCCTTAATAAAGGTTGTCCATTTGTTGTCTATTGCGGTACCTGCGCCTTCCGGAGCACTGTTGCGGTCAAACATTTCAACACGCACCTTGGTAGGAGCCGTTGCAGCGGCACTGCCCGAAGTTTCTGCCGGAGCCTGGGAACTGTCAGTGTTTGCCGTGGCCTCACCGTTCCCCTGTGATGACTGACAGCCGATAAGCATTGATGCGCACATGACTACAGCCAGAAGCAGGGCTAAGAGTTTTTTACACATGTTCTTTCCTCCTCAAATATAATGTATTTCCTTATCCTTTAACTGCGCCGATCATAACCCCTTTTACAAAATACTTCTGGAGCCATGGATAAACGCAGAGAATAGGCAGCATTGAAAAGATGACTACCGCAGATTTCAGGGATTCTTCCATTACGGCTGCCCTGGATGCGTCTGACAGCCCGTCGAGTATCTCACTCTGACGACTCAGCAGCAATATCTGCCGCAGCTTGATCTGGAGAGTAAAAAGATCTGGATCGCTGATGTAAAGCATGGGGTTGAAATAGTTGTTCCAGTGGTATACTGCGTAAAAAAGCGATAGTGTGGCGATTCCCGGTATGGAAAGCGGAATATATATGGTCATTAAAAGCCTGATGTTGTTGCAGCCGTCCATTTTTGCCGATTCTTCGACCTCATCCGGGACGGACTGGAAAAAGGTTTTCATGATAATGAGGTTGAAAGTGCTCAAGGCAGTAGGAAGCATGATCGACCATACAGTGTCGAGCATATTCAGACCCTTGACCAGAAGATAGCTTGGGATAAGTCCGCCTGAAAAGAGCATTGTGATGATGATGAACATCATAATTTGCGAACGTCCGCGGAGATACCTTCTAGAGATGGGATAAGCCGTCAATATCGTCAGCGTCATATTCAGTGCAGTCCCGAAAACCGTTACGAAAATGGTTACCACGAGCGACTTGATAACAGCGCTGTTGTTCACCACGAATTTTAAAGCATCCAGTTGAAAGCCTATCGGATAAATGGTGACTTTACCGGACATGATTGCGTGATTATCCGAAAAAGCATTTGCAAACGTATTGAGGAAAGGGAAGAGGCATACAAATGCAAAGGATAATACAAAAACCAGTATGATAATATTAAAAAATCTGTCTCCGAAAGATTGCTTGATTTTTTTCTTTTCCATGCGGACCTCCTATAGGGTTGGACTCTTAGTAAATACTCTGTTCAGTGAATTTTCTGCTTAAGTAATTCGCACTGACGATCATCAGCAGATTGATCACTGACTGTATAAAGCCCATCGCAGTCGTGATGGCGAACCTACCCTGCTCAATACCGACCTGGTAAATGAAAATGCTGATTACCCGTGACACATCTGATACAATCGAGTTATACAATGCCATGGGCTGCTCGTATCCGATCGACACAATGCTTCCCATCTTCAGTATGAACATCATTACAATGGTAGGCATAAGTCCCGGCAGTGTAATATGGAGCATCTGGCGGAAACGTCCCGCACCGCTGATCATTGCTGCTTCATAGAGTGCAGGGTCAATGCCCGTCAGCGCAGCCATGTAGATAATCGAACCCCATCCGGCGCTTTGCCAGATGCTCGAAAAAACATACATGACGATCCACCAGTTGGAATCTGCCATAAAGTAAATTTCTTCAAGACCCATGGAGCGCAGCAGGACGTTTACAATACCGTACTGAGGGGAAAGTGCATTAATCATGATACCTGCAAGTATGATCCAGGACATAAAATACGGCATGTACAAAACAGATTGGGTAATACGTTTTAAGCTCTGCGAACGCAGCTCATTCAGTGCAAGTGCCAGAATGATAGGTGCCGGAAATGTAAATACCAGATTCAGCACATTCAATAAGAGCGTATTCTTGATCGTATCCCAGAAATAGGGATGGGCAAGCAGCTCTTTAAAGTTGTCGAAATTGTTGAACGGGCTTTTTAATATGCCCTGGAATATATTATAGTCCTGAAACGATATAACCAGGCCGAACATAGGTATATAGTGAAAAATGATATAGTATACGAATGCCGGTATTAACATTAAGTAAAGTCCGTAATTGCTTCTGAAAAATCTGAAAAAGGATTTTCTATTATCCAAGGCTTCGAGTGATTTCACAGGGGCCTCCCTTCCGGTGGGTAAAATTTTCCTTATCTCTCATGCTGAGGTTTTTTGAAGATAAAGCAGTGTCACGCCGCCTGATCTAAGTAAAAGTATAGGACGATTTTTCTGCTGTGAATATAAACAGTTTTTTTGATTTATCATGTTTTTTTGGGGATATGCACAATCAAATATGCCATTGTGTCAAAAAGCTATACAAATCATGATCTTATTGCTTCAGATAATGCCATTAACGTAAGACCCTGTCCGTAGTAGGACATGACACATGGAATTTTGTTGTAGGCTTCAACGGAATCCATGACCGGCGTACCCCCGGATGTATTGAGAACCTGTCCGTCCCGTGCAATATTCTGAACCAGCCCCTCTAAAATCAAGCTGCACTTGTCAGAATAATCCCCCGGGACATATCCTGCACGGATCCCCCTTTGGATACCGCTATACAGCGCCGCTCCGACGGTAGTCTCCAGGTAGGTTTCGGGACAGTCAATCACTGTGTGCCACAACCCTTTTTCATCGCAGTATTTCATCATTGCCTTCACATGTTTGTTCAGATGATCCAAGACAAGCTCTTTTTCATTCATATACTCCGGTATCATGTCCAATATCTCAACCGAGCTCAAAACAGCCCACCCGTTGGCTCTTCCCCAGTGTACCGCCGACATGTGGTTGCGGAGTTTGCAGTTGTACGCATGGAACATCAGCCCGTTGGAAGGATCAGTAAGGTATTTGTAGTGCAGGTCAAGCTGCCGTATGGCCTCGTAAATGTACATTTCCTCACCTGTAAATTGACCCCATCGGGCTAAAAAGATAGCTCCCATAAAAAGAGTGTCCGCCCAGATCTGACTTTCAAAATCCGTTGCCAGTACGGTATGTTCCAGAGCCCCTTCATTGGCTCTTTTTGCCTGGCACATACAGAAGCGTGCCGTATCTTCGCACAGCCACCGGTAAGGCTTGTGACCTGTGGCTTTATACAGCTCCAGAACTGAAGTGAAGGGGATTACGGTGTTGATCTTTTTTGGAGGCAGGCCCTTGCCAATGTGATAATCCACCCATTCTTTCACAAAATTCAAATATCTGCTTTCACCTGTGACCTCCCAGGCTTTCATCAGGCCATACATCCCGACGCCCTCCTGCCAGTCCCATATGTGGTAATTCATATCGGTATCCCGGTATTGATGCTCGATCGTCTTATCCGCTACTTTTATCAAAAGCCTATTCTCATCCATATTGCAACCTCCTGGAAATAGCTGTCTGTCATTATTTGTTGTTGCTCTCATACAGGCGGTCGACATCCCGCATATGTGCATACATCGTCTGATTCTTTTTTACCAATTGTGCTATGATATCCGGACCAAGGACCGTTGCATCCTCATCCTCGCTCCTGCTTGCTACAGGCAGGAAATCATGAATGTGACCGTTGACTATGGATATCAGTTCATAGGTATTGTCTATTTCATCACGGCAGATCCTGTTGAGGGTCAGGAGCCTTTCATCGGCTTCATACGGCCATCTTGTTACAAACTGCGGTTCAGTTTCGTAGTCCGTCCTGTCGAGAACTTCCTGGTATATCGCTACGTGCATAAAAGTTTTCACCATACATGTAAAGGCGTTAATACGTTCGATTAGAAGCCCCGTACCATCCTGGCCCAGCGCTGTTATCTCCTTTGCAGCAGCATTCAAAAGCGCAACGGCCTTCGTCACGGCAAGTCTGGTAATTCTTGTCGCTGTGAATCCTCTGATGAAATCCATCCCCTGGAAGTTCATCGGATCATCGGCCTGCTTCTCGGTGGTTGCCTGGAACAGATATTTTCTGTAATAGCTCTTTTCATCTTCACTCAGCTCATGAGGGAATGGAACCAGCGGACGGTTGATCCATCTCTGGTGAAGATGTCCCATCAGGATGATGCCATCAGTATACAGCGCCTTCAGACGGTGTACCGCCTCGTCAACCTGGAACCAGGCGTTCACCAGATGCTCCGCTTTGCCTTCTGTGCAGAGACTTTCGGCAAGACCGGTCATTAGCGCGATCCGTCCGGCGTGTCCCTTCATGGGCTGTTTCATGAATAGCTTCAGATAATCGCAG
>JAEZMC010000269.1 GCA_023435805.1 Bacillota bacterium
GATACTTGGCTGGTAACGGCCCGGGAAAATAGGTCTCCGCCAGATTTATATTCCTCAATAGCTCAGTCGGTAGAGCATGCGGCTGTTAACCGCAGGGTCGTAGGTTCAAGTCCTACTTGAGGAGCCAAAAACAGGAAATCATGAGGTTTCCTGTTTTTTTATTTTTTAAACCGATTTCTTCCAACCTGGCTGTAAGATTAAGCTATTGTCAAAAATGAAATAATAATCTAGAATTATGTAGAATATTTAATTATCTTTAACGATTTATGTTGTGAGATATGCTACTATAAATAAGAAATCAGAACAAAAGAAAACTACCCGGACTAATAAATACCTATAATAAATTTTAAAGGTAAACATAAAATAGTACTGGTAGAAAAATAAGCGAAGGATTAGATCAAGGGGGCGTGGCATTTAATGAAAGCGATTTATCTAAGAAGGGCAGCCATGGTAATATTAGCCTGTATGGTGCTATTTACAGGCTGCGGAAGTAAGCTGGCACCAGGAAATCCGGATCCCACAGACGAAAAACCGGGACAGACGGAAAACACTCAGACTACCGATAAATCAGCAACTGGGGAAACCTTGATCGATAAAACAACAGGTTCCGGTATTGATGCTGAAAATGCCAACGGTACGGAGCCGAATAAAGACGATATCAAGACAAATACGCCTCCCAAGGTTAAAGCTCTTTATCTGACCGGTTGGACAGTGGGTAGCATGGATAAGGTGAATCATTATATCGAGCTTGCAAAAAACACGGAAATCAATTCATATGTTATTGACATTAAGGATGATGACGGTTTTGTAGGGTATGAGTCACAAGTTCCGGAGGTTCAGGCGAACGGAACCTGGAAGAAGAAATACAATGCCGATACGGTTATAAAGGCATTTCATGACAATGACGTTCATATTATCGGAAGGGTTGTTTGTTTCAAGGACCCGGTATATTCGGTTAAAAGGCCTGATCTGGCCATTAAGAGTGTCAGTGGCGGTTTGTGGAAGGACAATGCTAAAAAGAGCTGGTTAAACCCGTATAATAAAGAAAATTGGGACTATATTATCAGTATTGCAAAAGAAGCTGTAGAAAAGGGCTTTGATGAAATACAGTTTGATTACGTGCGGTTCCCCAGTGACGGCAAGAAAAAGGACATGGATTTTTCCGGAATGGACAAGGAAAAATATCAGGCTATCAATGAATTCCTTGCCTATGCCAAAACCCAAATGCCTGATGTGGTACTTTCTGCGGACGTATTCGGAATCATCTTCGAAAGCCCTGCAGATACGGAAGGTATTGGACAATATCTTGAGTATGTTGGAAAAGATATCGACTATATCTCTCCTATGGTATATCCGTCACATTATGCCTACGGGCAAATCGTTAACAAGGTTAAATTTGATACACCTGACCTGGATCCATACGGAGTTGTATACAACACACTGGTTAAGGGGAAGGATAGAATTGCGAAGGTCGACGGGTACAAAGCGGGAGTAAGGCCTTATCTGCAGGACTTTACAGCATCCTGGCTCAGACCTAAGACCATGTACCAGGAATACGGCGCACAGCAGGTAAAAGAACAGATTAAGGCAGTTTATGACGCCGGATATGAGGAATGGATTTTATGGGATGCAGGTAACACATACCATGAAGAGGCCTTTTTGAAAGAAGAAAAATAGTTATATAAGATAGCCATATGAGGTCTCCCGGAAGGGGGGCCTTTTTTACCGGGTTTCACAGCAATCCTGACGTCAATAGGACTTATTTACTATTTTTTTACCCGCTTGCCAATATTGACTTGTACCTCAAAAGTGATACAATATACAGTGCCAGGAAAAAAGTTCTATACCAAATATAGTGCAAATCAAGGAGGCTGTTATATGAATCTTTCCGAAAATGCAGTAAAGGTCCTTGAAAAAAGGTACCTTACCAAAGACGAGACTGGTAAACTTCTTGAAAGCCCTGAGGGCATGTTTCAAAGGGTGGCAAAAACCATAGCAAAGGCAGATGCGCCCTATGCTACAGCTTCCGAATTGAAAAAAATAGAAAAAGAATTTTTTGACATGATGGCAGGCCTTGAGTTTTTACCCAATTCGCCTACCCTGATGAACGCCGGGAGGCCGCTCGGACAATTAAGCGCATGTTTTGTACTTCCTATAGAAGATACAATGGAGGGTATATTCGACTCCATTAAGAATGCTGCATTAATTCATAAAAGCGGCGGCGGCACGGGCTTCAGTTTTTCAAGGCTTAGAGCCAAGGGGGCCAGTGTCAATTCTACCGGCGGAATCGCCAGCGGTCCCATCAGTTTCATGAAGGTTTTTAATGCAGCTACAGAAGCAGTGAAGCAGGGTGGTACCAGAAGAGGTGCCAATATGGGCATTCTCAGAGTGGATCATCCCGATATAAGAGAATTCATAACCTGTAAGCAGGATAACAAGGATATCACCAATTTTAATATCAGTGTTGCAATTACGGAAGAATTCATGAAGGCTGCTGAAAAAGGCCTGATGTACGATTTGATTGATCCGAAAAGCGGAGAGGTCGTGAAGCAGGAAAACGCCAGTGAGATATTTGATATGATAGTCAGCAACGCCTGGAATAACGGTGAACCGGGCATTATTTTCATAGACAGGCTGAATAAGGATAATGTGACACCGGAGCTGGGTGTAATCGAAAGCACCAATCCCTGCGGCGAACAGCCGCTGCTGCCGTATGAGGCCTGTAACCTGGGCTCCATCAATCTGAGTATTATGCTGAAAAACAGCGGAAGTAAGGTGGATGTGGATTATGACAGACTGGGCAAAGTCGTAAAAAAGGCTGTCCACTTCCTTGATAATGTCATTGAAGTCAACCAGTATCCACTGCAGCAAATTGACGAAATGACCCGAGGCACAAGAAAAATAGGCCTTGGCGTGATGGGATGGGCGGATATGCTCTGCAAGCTGGATATCCCGTATAATTCCCAGAAAGCCATCAACCTGGCTGAAAAAGTGATGCATTTCATACAGGATGAAGCCCGGAAAGCCTCCGTTGAACTGGCGGAGAAAAAAGGTGTATTTCCCTACTTTGACAAGAGCTACTACAAGGAACTCGGTGTCAGGGTCAGAAATGCCACTACGACGACGATTGCGCCAACAGGTACATTGAGTATTATTGCAGGCTGTTCCAGCGGAATTGAGCCGATATTTGCCATTTCCTACATTCGAAATGTGATGGACAATGATGAACTAATCGAAGTCAACCCCATATTTAAGGATATAGCTTTAGCAGAAGGGTTCTATTCTGACGACCTGATGAGGCGTATCGCTCAGAAGGGCTCCATAAACGGATTCCCGGAGATACCCAAACAGGTGCAGAATGTATTCGTTACAGCCCATGATGTTTCACCGGAATGGCATGTCAAGATGCAGGCGTCCTTCCAGAAATACACCGATAATGCGGTATCCAAAACAGTAAACCTGAGCCACGATGCTACAAAGGACGAAGTGAAAGCTATTTTTGAACTGGCCTACAAAACATATTGCAAGGGTGTAACCATTTACAGGGACGGAAGCCGGGACATGCAGGTGCTGAATATCGGTGAAGTGAAAGGGAAGGAAGCCGGCAAGGAGGATGGCACAGCCGGGGATTCTGCCGCTTCCGCGAAGAGTGTCAGAATTTCACCCAGACCAAGACCCGACATTACTACCGGCTTTACTGAGAAAGTAAGGATCGGTTGCGGAAATCTTTATATCACTGTAAATTATGATGAACAGGGTATATGTGAAGTATTTACCAATACCGGCCGGGCAGGCGGATGCCCATCCCAGTCGGAAGCAACAAGCCGTCTGGTTTCCATTGCGCTGAGGTCGGGTATCGACGCCAAGTCCATCGTTGAGCAGTTGAAGGGAATCAGGTGCCCGTCCACCATAAAGCAGAAGGACCTAAAGGTCATGTCCTGTCCTGATGCCATTGGACGTCTGATTGAGAAGGTGCTGAAGCTGCAGAACGGAAATGGCA
>JAEZMC010000306.1 GCA_023435805.1 Bacillota bacterium
ATATATAAATCACGAGTATTTGGGCTAATTGGAGAATTGAAATGAAAATTTTGATAGAAGGCATTGATGTTATAACTGCAGATCCTGCAGCAGATTATGTACAAAATGCAGACATCGGCATTGCAGATGGAGTAATTGAATTTATCGCACCATCCGGCAAGCGTCCTCCCGGTTTCGTACCCGACAAACGCATAAAAGGTGCGCGGAAGTTGGCCATGCCGGGCATGGTGAATGCCCATACCCACTGTGGAATGTCAAGCATGCGTAACGCCGCGGACGATCTGCCTCTGCACAAATGGTTGTTTGAAAGAATATTCCCCATCGAAGACAAAATGACTGATGATGACGTTTATTGGGGAACACTGCTGGGAAGTGCGGAAATGATACGATCCGGCACCACAGCCTTTGCAGACATGTATCTCCACATGGATGCGGCGGCAAAAGCTGTTTCCGGAACGGGCGTAAGGGTGAACATGTCCAGGAGTCCTCTGGAATTCCACTCGGAGGGAGGGCTGACAGCCATCGACACATTTGATGACTGCAGGAGATTCCACCGGGAATGGGATGGCAGGGAAAACGGCAAAATAAAGGTATATATTGAAGTGCATTCCACCTACCTTTTTGATCCGGTGTCACTAAAACGGGCGGCCGAGCTGGCACAGGAGCTGAGAACCGGGGTTCATATACACTTGCTTGAAACGAGGAGGGAAAGGGCCGAAAGCCTTGAGAAGTACGGGAAAACACCTGTGGAATTATGCAAGGAAACGGGTATTTTCGACGTACCGGTCATCGGCGCACACCTTGTCCACATCTCGGACAGTGATATCGAAATCCTTAAGGAGTATAACGTACATTCTGCACATAACCCAACCAGTAACCTGAAGCTAGGAAGCGGCATATCACCTGTTCCGATCATGCTGGAAGCCGGTATCAATGTTGCATTGGGAACGGATGGTGCAGCCAGCAACAATAATCTAAATATGTTTGAGGAAATGCATCTTGCAGCGCTTATTCACAAGGGGGCGGCACTGAATCCCGAGTTGGTCACAGCCAGACAGGCCTTCATGATGGCAACGGTGAACGGGGCCAGGGCAATCGGGTTCGGCGAGGAAACCGGCATGATCAAAGCCGGTATGAAGGCGGACCTGATCATACTGGATACGGACAAGCCACACCTGTATCCACTGAATGACCCCTATTCGGCTGTTGTATATTCGGCACAGGGAAGTGATGTGGAAACGGTTATTGTCGACGGCGTTATTCTGATGGAGAACCGTGAGCTCAAGACAATAGATGAGGAACGGGTAAAATATGAGTCCGTGGCGATATCCAGGCGGCTTTTCGGATGAGCGAATGTATCATGGCGGTTGTGCCGAACGTATTACCGGTGTTCTTCCAGGAATTCTCTTGTTTGAATGCTCATCTCCGCCATGACCTTTTCTATGTTTGCAGCTTTCAGCTTGTCGTCCAGCATGGCGAAGGCCGCGTCAATATCGTCAAATGCACCCAGATGAATCGGATTTAGATATTGTGTGATGATTTGATTGCAATTGTCTGTTTCCGTTTTTACATTGTCCATCGTCGGGGAAAATGCGGCATAGACATTGGGCGCAAGCAAGGTTTTCATACGCTCTTTGAGGTCTATATACGACGGAGGCCAGGAAGCAAGAGGCCTATAATGGTCCTTGTTTGAAAACCAGAAACCGGCCTGGTCGGGAGGGTAGTTATTCTTTCCCGATTTTTCATCATTCAGGAGGACGATTTTCCCATCCTGAACAGTGTAATTTTTCCCTTCGATACCGAAATAAACTAGATTGCTGTATTCTTCGTCCTCCATAATCAGGTCCATTGCTCTCAATGTGAATTGGACGTTTTTGGAGTTGGCGGACAGGGCAAAACCGTTCCCTATATACGGATCGGCAATGGCATGGCCCGATTTGCCGGAAACGATGGGAACCAGTCCGACTTCGAAGTTTTGTGCCGCGGCTTGTGCCATGCTGCCTTGAATGTCAATAGAATTGCCAAAACCAATCGCTGATTTGGCCTGAACAAAGGATTCCTTTGACCTTATCCGGTTAGCAAATGCATTTCTGTTGATATAGCCTTTGTCATACCAGGATTTCAGCCGGACAGCCACTTTTTTGTACTCGGTCATGATGGGGTCGCTGGTCAGATAATAAAGTCTGCCATCCGTATCAAGAGGCTTGAATACGATTCCTGACCCTCCCGCAGTGGAGGTCAGCAGATCCTGCACCAGATCGTATTGTTCGGTCAGCAGGTATGTATGCGGCTGCTGCAGGTCATAATTGGAACCGAGGTTCATGGGGATCATGCCGGGTTCGTTGGCTTTGATTGCCTGAAGGTACGGTTCGATATCGGAAAATCTATTTATTGGCTCAACGCCGTATTTTTTTCTCAAGTCCTCCCGGTATATAAAAACGGGTACTTTCCGATCGGGGGAGGACGTGGTGACCATATAGGACCGGCCCTTGATCATGCTCTCGGAAAAGGCGGTTGTATCTTTTATGAGCGCATAATGCCGGGTCATATATTTCTGTAAAAGCGCCGGAGTAATCTCCAGAAAAGCACCCTTTGCCGCCAGCTGCGAGTAAAAGGCCCAGCTGCCTGTGAATACCCAGTCCACATCCTCGCCGGCTGCCAGGATCAATGGAAATTTGGATTGCACCTCACCCCAGCCGACATAATTGACGTTCATTTTAACATTCAAATCTTTCTTTAGTCGGGCATTCAGCTCGGACAATACATCCTTAAAACCGGGAAGGTTTGAACCCAGCAGGTAGCCGGTAATTTTAACCGAAGCAGCGTCGTTAAAGGCCGTACTGCCTGCACCAGTGCCTGCCTGCTGCTGTAATTTGCCTTCGGAAAGGGCTTCAGCAGGAGACAGGGGGGAAGCGCCGCGACTGTCGTGAACACACGCCGTCAGCAGCAAAGCTGCACTCAGCAGGATAGCAGCCGACTTCCTGCAATCTTTTAGGAAGGCATGTATATAAGCCTTCTTTATATTTTCTGGGATGGTCCATGCAGTCTCTCTGCTCTTTTTCACCATATCGCACCCCGCTGCTTTACCCCTCACTGATCATTATATGGTAATTACGTCACACAAACAAGCTGTTCAGGCTAGAACAGGCAGGGA
>JAEZMC010000138.1 GCA_023435805.1 Bacillota bacterium
TATGACAGGCTGAAGAAACATCTTGATGAAAACCTTCCGTATCTGAAGGAAAAGCTGTTGAATGAACTGCTCCAGACGAAGCCGGACAGCACGGAGCTGCAGCAGCGCCTGGACTATTACGGCATCCGCCTGCACCCGGATTATTCGCAGGTGGCGCTGGTCGAGGTACTCCATGCCGAACCCGGAAATACGGCCGGAGAAGAAGAGAAGCTCCTGCTGAAAATGCACTGCCTGGAACTGGTGAAGCAATACTTCAGGAGTGATGAGTATGTAAACATATTTCTGGACAACAGCCAGAGAACCGTTGTTTTAAACACGGATAAAACTGTTGACCTGGCTGCTTGCGCCGAAAATGTAATCACCATGCTGATCAACAGGATGAAGTGCTTTGTCTGTATCGGGATCGGCAACAGCTACGATTCAAGCGAAAAAATCACGCTGTCATATGGAGAAGCACGCAACGCACTGGATTACAAGGTAATGGCAGGGAAAAACCAGGTCATCGGCTACAGCGATATTCAGCTTTCAGCGACCAGCAGCGGGCAGATGCAGAATGATCTTTCGGACACTTTTGTGTTTTCTGTCAAATCCGGCATGAAGGCAAGGGCGCTGGAGCTTCTGGACAGGTGGTTCCATGAAAGCGATCCCGGCCTCAAGGCGGGTATCGGCTCCATACGGGCGTCCGCGTCGAATATTGTGGCGGCCGTTTTAAACGTTACGACGGAAGCCGGTGTTGAAGCAGCAGACATCTTTGGACAGAACCAGCCGTTTGACAGGATATTCAAATTGGATACCTTCCCGGAAATGAAAGACTACCTGAGGAGCCTGACAGCTGCCGCGACAGATGCCCTTGACAGCATGCGCAGCAAAAAAGTCAATCAGACGGTCAGGCAGGTTAAGGAGTATATTTCTCAAAACCTTTCCGACAGTGAGCTGTCGCTTTCGGGAACAGCAAAGGCATTTTATATGAATATGAGCTATCTGAGCAGGGTATTCAAGCAGGAGACGGGACAGACCTTCGTGGAATACCTTACAAAGGCCAGACTTGAAAAAGCGGTCACGCTCCTCCGCGAAACCGACCTGAAGGCCTATCAGATAGCCTGGGATGTAGGATTTGTGGATCCCCACTATTTCGGCATCTGCTTTAAAAAATATACCGGCATGTCCTTCAACGATTTTAAAAGGGATTATATGGGTTAAACAAATGTTTATTTCCCATTGATCATTTAGTAAAAAAATTGACCTTTTTAGAAAAACCAGTAACTTCATACGGAAGGCGTTCTATTTTATCATTAAACCATCAACCCGGTATGATGATAAATAAAACGATACCGAGGAAGCATATTTTAAGGAGGTCAATTATGAAAGGTAAAAGGTTTAGTGGTACGGCAAAATTGCTCGCAATTCTATTATCCCTTGCCATGCTGGTCTCACTGGCAGCATGCGGCGGTGAAAAAACCGCTGATGTGTCCGGTGAAACCCAGGCTGCCGGAGATGTACCGGCAGGTTCTACTACCGCAGTTCCTGAGGCGGATAACTCGAAACCCGTTTCACTCTCAATGGTAACATGGATCCAGGAAACCAACCAGAAGGCAATAGACACTTTGAATGCCAGCTTTACGGAGAAATATCCAAATATAAAAATCACTGTGGATACCGCTCCGGCCAACGACTATCCGACGCTGCTGCAAACCAGGGTGGCTGCGGGGAATGTCGACCTCATTTCCAACATATCCGCGTTTGACACGCTTCCCCAGGACTTCACAAAAGGCGCTGACGATCCGGCATGGCTAACCTTTATCAAATCCGGCGCATATCTGGATATCACTGATCAGCCCTTTATTGCCAACTGGGATCCCAACATGATCAAAAACGCCGTTTCATATGATGGCAAAGCTTATGGTCTGGATATGGGCGCAGTCGGTTACAACGGTCTGTTCTACAGCAAGAAAATGTTTGCTGACAATGGTTTAACCGAACCCGGCACATGGGCAGATTTTGAAAAAATATGCACTACCTTGAAGAGCAAAGGTATCAACCCGATTACAGTAGGCGCGAAAGACACCTGGCCCCTTACCTCTGTTGGCATCAGCGGTGTTGTCGGTGCGAATGAGACGGACTTTAACGCATTTGCGAAAGGCCTCTGGACAGGCACAAGAAAGTTTAATGACGAGCAGACCATGAAGATATGGAACAGACTCGACCAACTGATTTCCTGGCTGGAACCCAATGTTATGGCCGTTGCTTACGGCGATGCGCCGGGCAGGCTGATTGCAGGAAAAGTCGCCATGATGATAGCCGGCACATGGAATGCCGGCACGATCACAGCTCTGGATCCCTCCTTTGAATTCGGATATTTTGCATTCCCGGGCGATACGGATCAGAAGCCCAATCAGCTTCAGGGCAAATATGACATGCAGTTCAATATATACGCAAAAACCGCCAACAAGGATGCCTGCCTGCAGTGGATGGACTTCCTGTCCCAAAAGGATATCTATGCTCAGTTTGTAAGCACCTGCGGATTCTTCCCCACCATGCCGGGTGTGACCTCCACCAGTGAGTTCGTCAATTCCATGGCGGACAAAAACAAAAACTTCATGCCCTCATGGGAAAAGAACATCGTAAAACCAAAGGGCGTTGGACAGTACGGCGATGGACAGGGCTTCAACATCAATCTTCTCAAGTCACTTGGTGGCACGGTCGGAACGGTAAAGGAACTGGCCGATCTGGCACAGAAAGATTATGATACAGCAATAGCCGCAATTAAGTAAATAAATATTGATAGCTTGAAATGGGGGACGGTTCTTCAATACCGGCAAACGTCCGGGAACCCTCCCCCTGCTTTTTATCATGGAAATCGAATATTCCAGGCTTTTAAAGTTTTATATATAGGATGGTGATAGGATGCAGACGAATAAAACTTCCTTCAACAAATGGGCACTGATTATAGGCATGACACCGGCAATCCTGTTTTATCTGGTAATGGGGCTGGGGCCTTCTCTTGCGACCTTTATCCTTTCATTTACCGATATCAGCGGCGTACCAGGCGTACCATGGAAATTTATCGGGATCGCCAATTACAGGGAATTCTTTGTCCAGCAAAGCCAGAGGGATTTGCTGCAAGTAGTACAAAATACAATAAAGTTCTGCGTGCTTGTCACCGTGCTTCAAAATGCAATAGCACTGCCCATTGCACTGGCTTTGAACAGTAAGCTGATCAAGGGCAGGAACTTTTACAGGGCTGTCATTTTTTTACCGGTCGTGTTGGGCGTACTGGTAACCTCTCTGACGTGGCTTGCCGTATTGAACCCGATGGACGGGCCGGTATCCAAATTGATCGGGCTCGTAGGGCTGACCAGCGGATTTTTTACCAGCACAAAAATCGCGCTTTCACTGGTTATATTCTGTCAGATATGGATGGCGATGGGCTATTCCATGGTCATCAACCTGGCCGGACTGCAGTCCATTCCCAATGAACTGTATGAAGCCGGACATATCGACGGCGCAACGGACTGGAAGGTTTTCCGGCATATCACCTTCCCCATGCTGTGGCCGACCATCAACGCAAATCTTCTGCTTGCAGTCATCGGATCACTGCAATCCTTTCAGATCATACTATTTACCACAGGCGGTAAAAACATGGCTACTCAGACCATGGCCGCGCGTGTCATCTTCTGGGGCTTCAACCTGAATGCCGGGTCGGGGGCCAATGCGATCAGGCAGGGGTTCGGTGCAACATGGGCCATGGTATTGTTTGTGTTCATTCTGACGGCGACACTGATATACCAGCGTACCGTGGGAAGGAGGAGTTTGGAGGTATGAAAAACCGTATAGGGCTTAAAATTTTTATGTATTTATTCATTATTTTCCTGATGGTTCTCTACTTGTTCCCGCTTCTTTACGCGGTGAATACATCGCTGATGTCCAAGCTGGAATATATGAAGAACCCTGTTGCCATTGGTACATCCATTCATTTTGAAAATTATGTAACGGCTTTCAAGAAAGCCAGTTTTGCTTCCTATATCGGAAACAGCATTTTCTATCTTGCCGTATGCACGACGGCATCGGTCCTGATGGCAGTTTTCCTTGCGTTTCCCATCTCGAGGAAGTACCTGAAATACGCCGGCGTGGTATATGCATTCTTTCTGGCTGGCCTGTTCCTGCCTGACGGGACCATTCCCCAGTTTCAGCTCATCCTGAAGCTCAACCTGTATGACACGCGCCTCGGGTACATGCTTGGCCTGATGGGCGGAGGCGGCATTCCGCTTGTCTTTTTCATCTCCTATCTGAAAAATATCCCGGTGGAGTTTGATGAGGCGGCATCTATAGACGGCTGCGGGTATTTCAGGTACGCGTTTACCATACTCATCCCGCTGATGAAGCCGGCGATTGCATCCATGAGTATCCTTACGGCTATCGGAATATGGAATGATATCGTCCGGGCAATGATTTATCTGACCAAGCCTGCATTATTCCCCGTGACCAGGGGACTGTGGGCGTTCCAGGGACAGTACCAGGTGGACACTACGCTGCAGATGGCGGCTATGATCATGGTAGCGGCTCCGCTGGTATTGCTGTATATTTTCCTGCAGCGCTACATCATAGATGGTGTTGTTGCAGGGGCAATAAAAGCCTGAAGGAATACTTCACACTTATACAGATTTGCTGTATGATTATAGTAAAAGTACCGTCTATACACCGGAAGAGGAGCTTGAATATGGGCAATTTCAAGTATAAGCTGCATATTGTAGGGATGCTTGCCATGGCATTGCTTTTAACTGCCTGCGGCAGCATAACTGGCGCTGCCGGCATGGTGGACAAAAAGGGAGCGGCGGCTCCGGGGAAGCAGATTACGCTTAAAATGTGGCATATCTGGGTAACGGATTCCGAATCCAATAAAAAGCCCTTTGAAAAAGCAGTCCATGACTGGAATGCGGCAAATCCGCTTGTTCAAATCGAACTGGAGGCTACGGAAAACGAAACCTATAAAACTAAAATCAGAACGGCCATTGCCGTCAACGAAGCGCCTGACATATTCTACAGCTGGGGAGCCGGCGTTGCAAAGCCATTTGTAGAGGCCGGAAAGGTTCTGCCGCTGGATGTTTACCTGAACGACGGTACCAAAGACAGGCTTCTTCCGGGCAGTCTGGATTACTTCACCTATGACGGTAAAATATACGGCCTTCCAATTTATATCATTGCGGGTTTGTTTTACTGCAATCAGGAGCTGTTTGATAAAAACGGCATCCGGATCCCCGAGACATACGACGAACTTCTCGAAGCGGTGAAGGGCTTCAAGCAGAAGGGGATCATTCCGATGACGGTCGGTGAAAAAGACGGCTGGCCGGGAATCTTCTACCAGAATATTCTGGCTATCCGGACCGCCGGAACGAGGCTGTGCAACCAGGCGCTGGATAAACAGGAAACCTTTGATCAGCCTGCTTTTATTGAGTCGGCGCAGCGTCTGCGTGAGCTGATCCAGGCCGGCGCTTTCGACAGCAGGTGCATGAATCTCACCCGGGATGAGTCGGAACTGGATTTCAAAGAAGGCAGGGTGGCGATGTATTACAACGGCAGCTGGCTGGCCGGTTCGCTGGAAAGTGAGGAGTGTCCTGTAAAAGGGAAAATAACGGTCCGGAACTTCCCGGTTCTGCAAAACAGCGGAGGAGACCCTGACGGTTTTCTGGGAGGCGCAATCGACACCTTTATGATCAGCGCCAACACCAGGCACAGGGATGAGGCTGCCGCTGCTCTGAAAACCATCGTTGAAAGCTTTTGCAGGGAAAGCTACCTTTCAGGCGCCGGAATCCCGGCGTGGAAGCTGAATGTGGATGAATCCCAGGTAAGTCCGCTGGCAGCTGATATCTCCCGGCTGCTGAAAAGCAGTACGGGCTTTGTACTGGCATGGGACACGTTCCTTACCGCCTCTGAAGCACAGACACATATCAATTTGGTTGCGGACATTTTTGCGGATAAACTCAGCGCTGAAGATTTCGCCGCAGAAATGCAGAAATTGAACAAGACCGAACTCCAATCCCAAAAATAAAGGATGATCAAAAATGAATCCAAAAGACAGGTTTGAGTTTATTGATGAGAACGGCACATTCAGGCTTGGCGATCCCTCGTCAGTCAATGAACTGTATTTTCCGCTGTGCAATGAAGCAGGACTGATGTCCTCCGTCACTCCGATGCTGCACGGCGACTGCAAGACGGGCCAGCACCATTTCGTACTGCCTCCTGTGACGATCGAAGATTTCTACTATTCCAGATCGGCCAGAAACTTCTGGTTTTATATTCATGGCAGGGGTGCCTGGTCGGCCACCGGGAATTCCGCGGAACAAACCGCCGGAAGGTATGCGGAGCAAGGGCTGGAGGAAAGGAACGTCGAAGCGGGTCTTCTCTGGCACAGGCTGAAATGCAGGGACGAAAAAAGGGGCCTTGCCTCTGAAATACTCAGCTTTGTACCCGCCAGTGAGGACAGGGTCGAGATCCTG
>JAEZMC010000401.1 GCA_023435805.1 Bacillota bacterium
ATTCTATTAAATTATGTTAAATGAATAGAAAAATCCCAAGGATGGTATGCAGTTAATTTTTATCTTTTCTCCATTAGCAGTTTAATTGTTCTTTTCTGCTGATTTACTTTTATTAACATCTTCCACACTCTTATTTTACTCTTTATCATCCCCATCTTACATGAATATGGGATAATCCTATAAATTATTGTATGGTGTAGCCGGTTTCCTCGGCTGGCATGATCGTGACAAATGGGTTGTGGCTTTGTGTTTCATGAGCGGCACTGCCTTACCGGCAAGCGCTTTGCATGCTTGGCTCTGAAATTCTAAAAAAACTGCCCCCTTCCTTGCCATTATTTATGATTTGAAAAGTAAAATCGACTTGATTTAAATTAAAATACAAGTCGATTTATATGTCAGTTATTCAGCTTAGCAATGATTTAAAATGTGCAACATCCTTCTCAGACGTTCTCAAAACCCCTCATCAGGTCTTCAAACGTATCCCTCCTGCGTATGAGCCTTGGCTGGCCGTCCAGTCCGATGAGCACCTCCGCCGGACGCAGCCGGTTGTTGTAGTTGGACGCCATGGCGTAGCCGTAGGCGCCCGCATCCATGATTCCGATGATATCGCCTTCCTTTGCCGGCGGCAGTTCCCGGTCCTTGGCAATGATGTCCCCCGTTTCACAGATGTTCCCTACAACGGTGACAACAGCAGGTTTTTCGGATTTCAACAGCGTATCCTTCCTATAAAGCTCGATGTCGTGGTGTGAGTCATACATGACGGGTCTGGCCAGCACGTTGAAACCGATGTCGGTGCCGACATAAGTCTTGGCGCCGTTTTCCTTTACAGCATGCACAGTGCCGAGCAGGATGCCGCATTCTGCTGACACATAGCGGCCCGGCTCCATTTTCACCATGATCTTCCTGCTATATGACGTTGTCCTTTTCTCCAGCAGCTCGGAGAGTCTGCGGCCGGTGTCCTCCAATTGCAACCTGCCCTGTCCGTCCTGCTTGTGGTACGGGATTCCGAAGCCTCCGCCCATATCGACAAACTCAAGCTCCGGAAATTGCTCCGCAATACCCAGCAGCGATTTTACCCCCTCCAGATAGGGCGTGGCTTCCATAAATAACGAACCAATATGCTGGTTGATCCCCACCAGCCTCAGCCGGTATTCCTTCAGAATGGACTTCACTTCCCCGATCAGCTCGATATTGACGCCGAATTTGGTGTTTTTTCCGCCTGTAACAACCTTTTCATGGTGGCCGGCTCCAACACCCGGATTAAAACGGATCGCCGCTTTTCCGCCGGGATTCACCCTGCCGAGCTGCCGCAGCTGCGAAAGGGAGTCGCAGCTCACAAGAACGTCCCTGTCGACGGCATACTGCATTTCCTCGGCAGACACGTTGTTTGCCACGAAAAAAATCTCTTCCGGTTTGAAGCCGGCAGCAAGCAGGACGTGAATCTCTCCCGGCGACATGGCGTCGGCGTGCAGCCCTTCTTCACGGATGATTTTGAGCAACTCGATATTGGAGTTTGCTTTGATGGAATAATTGGATTTAAAGTATGGGTAGCTGACCAGTTGAGCCATCTCGCGGCTTCGTTCCCTTAAAATGGCTTCATTGTATACGTACAGCGGGCTTCCGAATTCCCTGAGCAGTCCGGACGGCGTACATCCGCCAAAGAAGCCTGTTTGTTCGGTATAGTAATTTTTCATAATATCCCTTCCCTTTCCTAATACTGCTATATGGCGGCTATCCTATGCAAACCGCCTTCCCGGGCGGCCCGACACGCATAAGAATGCCTTTCGAACAGCGATATGAATAGCATCACTATACGAAAGGCAAAAACAAATGTCAATACTTATTCTTTTTTAATTTACGGTTCTGTTTTACAACATGCAGGCTCTGTCCACGGTCTATTTCAGCGTGCAGGTTTCGTTCAGCTTAATATTATATTCCCAATGCAATGAGGAGATCATACAAATATCCCAGCAAGATGCCGCCGACTAAAAGAAAGCCGACATACAGGCCGATGACCCTTCCCTTCATAAAAGCGGAGACGCCTGCGATCACCCATGCGCTTGTTCCCGCACCTGTTATGAGGAAGGCCATCATCGCACCGCCTCCCGCGCCACCTGCCATGAGCGCCTGTATGAGCGGAATGGCCGATTCGCCGCTGATGTAGAGCGGCAGTCCGATTATTGCTGCCAGCGGGACGGAGTAGATGTTGTCCGCACTGAAGAGCGCCATGATATAATCCGTGGGTATGAAACTGTTAATCAGGTAGCCTACGGCAACAAATATCGTGAAGAACAGCAATATCTGTTTTAATCCGATTGTCAGCAGTGCCTCGCCCAATTCGGGAAGCCTGAGCCTTCTCAGGAACATTTTACCCCGGTCCATACCGTTCTCCGAAGTACAGCACAGTGTTGCTTGCATTTGAAGTGCGCCGGTAGCGCAGCAGAACTTTTCCGGTACAGCGACCGTACCGGAGGAGCAGCATGCCTGTACCGCAGCGGCTTCGACTTCCCCGCATCCGCATGCTTGCACCGGAATAAGCCCGGTCTCGCCGCATCCGCATGCTTGCACACCCATTTCTTTTATAAAGCGTGACTGCCCTTTTAGAAAATTGGTCTTTTTTTCTATCAAGTGCGTCAAAAAGCCGGATCCAAGACCGATCATGACGGATGCAACAGCCATCCCTGCCGCAAACTTGAAGCCGATGACACCGGCAAGCATGATGAAGCCGTCCGGACTCATAAGCGGTGATGAAGTCAAAAACGCCATGATCGGCCCCCAGGGGAGAGCGGTGGTCATCAAGCCCAAAATAACCGCCATGGTCCCACAGGCGCAAAGCGGAGTGAATGCGCCAAAAGCCACGCTTGCCAGAATCGATGCCTTTGTTTTTCTCATCAAGACATTTTTCAGCTTTTCCGTATCAACAAAAACCTTCATGGCTACCGCCGTGAGAATAGCCAGACTAAGCGGAAGCCAGTTGTGGACAAGGCTGGTGCCCACCGCCTCAAGCATTTTCATAAACAGATTAATGAGATAATGTGATATTTCTGTCATATTGATTCGCCATCCTTTTTTAATGAATTCATCCATTAAGACGGCGTTTCCATTGAAAAGACGCAAAATTTAGAAAATTTTATTTACTGCAGCAGCAGCAGTGAGGATAATAATCAATGATTGTACCATAACGGTCAAATTCGAAATGACAGCATTGCATAATGGCATCCCGGAGCATTTGCCTGCCCCTCTGGACACGTGATTTTGCCCCGGAAACGGAAATTCCCAGCTTTTCTGCAAGTGCCGTCTGGGGCATGCCCTTTAGTTCTACTAAAAGTAGCGCCTCGGCATATTTACAGGGCAAGGCTTCGATCATCTCTTTGATACCGTCGGCGATTTCCTGCGCAGGACTTTCAAAATATGTAGCTTCCTCTGAAAATAACGTTTCCGTGTCTTCTATCCCTGCGATATCCACATTTTCTATGTTGAATTTATTCCTGCGGTAATAGTCGGTAATGGTATTTCGGG
>JAEZMC010000043.1 GCA_023435805.1 Bacillota bacterium
CCTTCAAAGGAATTATACGTTCTTGATACCGATTCCCTTACGGTGGATATTCCTGCGAGAGATATCCGAAAGCTTCTCTACAAGGTTATGAAAAAGGCAGGCAAATGGGATATGGAGCTGACTAAAAGGATTTTGCGCCTTTATCAGGAAAGCAACCCCCTTACGCCATCCCAATGGAATGTCGTAAAGCTGGATCTGACATTTCCCCATCTTTTCCTGGGGGCGGTCGGCAAATATTTCTACAGGCGGGACAAAGAATGGACAAATGAAAAATACCTGCAGAGAATCCTGGAAATGTCTGCATTTGAAAAAACAATCGAACCGGTATTGGAAAATTACCATTCCATTTTGCCGGTTTCGTGACTTGAAAGGATGGAGTATGTTGAACAGTATGAACGGCAGCTTTGACAATTCGCTGGAAAACCTGGCTTTTGCCGTATTGAGGGAATACGGCATACTGCCTGAAAGCCTGTCACTGATCCAGAGCGGCGGCATTAAAACGGTGTGGAAGCTTCGGTCGCAGGGCAGGCAGCTTTGTCTGAAACGTTTGAAGCAACCCATTGACAAGGCACTTTTTTCCGTTCACGCCCAGATTTATATCAAAAATTCCGGAGGCAAGGTACCCGAAGTGATCCTGAACAAAAACAGGGAGCCCATCGTGCAATTTAACGAGCAGCTATTTGTCCTTTATGAGTGGATCGACGGAAGTGATTTGAATTTTGACCTTCCGGCAGACCTGCGCCGCGCCGTGCAGGGCCTGGCCTATTTTCATACCGCCTCCAGAGGTTATTGTCCCGAGGCGAATGCCAGGATATCGACAAAGCTGGGAAAGTGGCCGGAGCAGTATGCGTCCATGAAAAACAAGCTTGCCGCCTGGAAGGATCTCGCCGGACGCAGCTGTACACAGCCTCATTACCATGCTTATTTCAACTGCGCCGCTTCTATGATTCATATGGCTGAACAGGCGCTTGACAGGATCAGCCGTTCAAATTACGGCAAGCTCACGGAAGAAGGCTCACCCTCCATTGTCATGTGTCATCAGGATTACGGCAGAGGAAATGTCGTTGCAGCCGCTGACGGAATATATATTCTGGATCTGGACGGCGTTACCTTTGACCTGCCGTCAAGGGACTTGAGAAAAATCATCGGCAAGCATGCCGAAAATAAAGGTCAGTGGCAGGCCGGCGCCATTATGGAAATCCTGGGCTGGTATATGGAGGTCAACACGCAGGCTGCGGATGAAATAGAAGCACTTTACGCAGACATGACATTTCCTCACTGGTTTTACGGTTTGGTAAAAAATCTGTTTCAGAACGGCAAACCTGTAAAGGCTTCCGAAATAGAAAAAATGGCGAAGCTTGAAGAAGCTAAAATCAAGGTTCTGGATACGTTAAAATAAAGCCCCGGTGACGCCAGGACTACCCGGTCGGGGCAGCGTCAGGGCGGATAGCCGGGAGGAAAAGGAGTGAGCAGCTTGAAGGTTGCGCTTGTTTGTACGGAGAAACTTCCTGTCCCGCCGGTCGCAGGCGGTGCAGTTCAATTATATATCGACGGCATCGTCCCCTATTTATCGAAACAGCACGACATTACTGTGTTTTGTATTCAATACCCCGGCCTGCCGGATGAGGAGATAAAGGATAATGTGCGGTATATCAGGGTGCCGGGGAAAAATGACCTCGCATATGCCGCGCAAATCGGAGCCAGGCTAGATACCTCCTATGATCTGATCCATGTATTCAACCGTCCCCGCTTTCTGCTGTCGTTCCTCGAACAGCTTCCCGGCTCAAGGTTCAGCCTGAGCCTCCATAACGAGATGTTCCACCCGGACAAGATATCCGGTGACGCCGCGGTTAAGTGCATGGAAAATGCAGTATTTATCAATACGGTAAGCCGTTTTATCGCAGACACGGTTACACAGCGCCTGCCTGCAGCCGGGAAAAAGCTCCGGGTCGTATATTCAGGCGTGGATGCCCAGAAATACAAGCCGGCCTGGACGGCGGAAGGCGCCCGGAACAAGCTGGACCTGAAAGAAAAATTCGGCTTGAAGGACTACCGGGTAGTTCTTTTTGTAGGCAGATTAAGCGTTAAAAAGGGTGTGCATGTCATTATAAAGGCAATGGAAAAGGTCATGGAAGCCCATCGGGACGTTGCTCTGGTGATCGTTGGGAGCAAGTGGTACGGGAAAAATGAATCGGACGATTACTCAAAAACCATCCGCCTGCGTTCGCAAAATCTGGCCGGCCCTGTTGTTTTCACAGGCTTCGTCCCTCCGTCCGACATCCCCGAATACTATGGCATGGGGGATGTTTTTGTCTGTGCATCCCAATGGAATGAGCCGCTGGCCAGAGTCCACTATGAAGCGATGGCTGCCGGACTTCCGATCATAACGACGAACCGGGGCGGAAATGCAGAGGTGGTGGAAGGCTGCGGCAACGGAATCGTCATGAAGGATCACAAGGATCCGGATGAAATGGCCGGACATATTTCGTTCCTTCTGGACAATCCCAATCACGCACGTGAAATGGGCAGGAAGGGCAGAAAGCTTGCGGAAGAGAAGTTCAACTGGGAAAGGGTTGCGGCAGAAGTGTTTGAATGAGCTGAAACGGGGGGTCAGGTATGAATGTTTCTATTATAGGCACCGGTTATGTGGGATTGGTCACAGGCGCATGCCTGGCAACAATGGGGATGAATGTATTATGCTGCGA
>JAEZMC010000119.1 GCA_023435805.1 Bacillota bacterium
GGCTTCACCTGCTCTGGCGGCTTCGATGGCCGCATTCAGCGCCAGCAGGTTGGTTTGGGAGGTGATCTGCAATATGGCATCGGCCAGCAGGCTGATCTGCTCAACCGACTTTGATTCTTCCAACGATTTGCCGAGCTTTTCCTTCACTTCGCCAAATATTCTGTTCGAGTTTTCGTATGAGGTTTTAAAGCTGACTCCAAGGGCATCCGCTCTGGAATTGATCTCTTCGGCGGTTGCCGCGCCTTCCTGCGCCTTCTGCGCAATGGTTTCGACAGCGGTTTCGATTTCGCTGGAGGTGGCATTCATTTCCTGTGTCGAGGCAGCCGTTTCTTCCATTCCGGCGGAAATCTGCTCCGTGGTCGCAGAAATTTCTTCAATACTGCCTCCCAGGAGTGACATGCTCTCATTGGACACATGCAAGGCGGCGACCACCTGATCCGTTTCATCCAATACGCTTTTCACCAGGCTCCTGAGCTCGTGTCTGACACGGTCTTCAGCCTTCATGATCGTGGCAAATTCGTCTTTTTCCTTCAAAACCCTTTCATAGCCGGTATCATAAGTCAAATCAAAAGCAGCTGTCTTTTTTAACAGATTGATGGCTAAATTCGTTCTTTTATTGATGTTCAGTATGACGAGCAGGACGATGAATACACTAAAAAGGAGCATTCCGCAAGCAACTGCAAAAATGACCGTTTCCATCTCTTTGGCGGCTGCTTTGCTATCCCTTATAATGCTCTCACTGTATATATCAAGAATATCTTCGAGCTGGTTCAGATTCTCTCTCGCCGTACTGAAATCCTTTAATGATTCCGCTTTGTCGGTGACAGTATGCCGATTGATGTCGAAGTGGTCCTGCCAGGCGGCAAAATCTTTAAAAAATTCTTCGAATAATTGTTTAACAGATAGGTTTGTATCAGGGTTCTTAAAGTTGTTATACAGATTCTGATCCTTGGACATGATTTCCTGTGCATTTTTTACGCGTTCGCTGGTCTGGTCGATATTTTCCTTGTAAGATTCCATTGCTGCCTGAATCTCTTTCTCCGTAGCTGCGGTATCCATCTCCATTTGGCTCGTCAGCGCCTGGTAAAGGTCCCTGTCGGCGTTCAGCAGCCAGTAAGAGCTTTGATGAGACTCCTGATAGAGCTTTTTAACAAGATTAACGGATAATTTATTGATATTAAGCAATGACAGTAGGGAAACAACGATCAATGCCGCTGCGATCAAAGCGGGAGGAATGAGAATCTTGACCTTGAGCTTGATATTGTTGAAGCTAATCATGTTCATATTTGTCTCCTATATTCTGTTTTAATTTTATAATTATAATACATTATGTCGAAAAAAGCGAATTATTTTCCATAATATTTGACTTTATACTACTAATCATGCAGCTTTCTTGACAGTATGGTCCGGAGAAGCCGCAGTATTTGATATTATTGATCCAGATGATATAATAATGTTGGTTTCATGAACGAATCCATCGTTAAATAACAATGCTAAAGCTGATCATGCGTGACTATAACAGTTATTGAAGCGAGGTACAATATGGAGCATGCAAAAACGAATGCAATGCGGATGCTGGACATAGCGGGAATACAATACGGAACATATGCCTATGACCACCGGGACGGCCTGATTGACGGTGTTTCAGTGGCTTCGAAAATAGGACGGCCGGTCGGACAGGTTTATAAAACATTGGTTGCTCAGGGTCACAGCAGGAACTACTATGTATTTATCATACCAGTGGCAGAAGAACTTGATTTAAAAGCTGCTGCAAGGGCTGTCGGAGATAAATCCGTAGAAATGATCAAGGTGGCGGATCTGAACAAGGTTACGGGATATATACGGGGAGGATGTTCGCCAATAGGTATGAAAAAAGTCTATACGACGGTACTGGACAAATCCTGCGATAATTTGGACAAAATCATTATCAGTGCCGGTAAAATCGGACAGCAGCTCGAAATATCACCGAAGGATCTGATAAAACTGCTGCAATGCAAAACAGAGGCCATTGCAGTAAAACATGAATAATGCAGTTTGGCATGCGACAACGACAGAACATAATGTAAGTGCTGAATGTAAGTGCTGAATGTAAGTTTTGAATGTAAGTTTTGAATGTAAGTGCTGAATGTTGGTGCTGAATGTTGGTGCTGAACATATGTGCTGAATATAAATGCAGAATGTAAGTGCTGTGATTTCTCGCTGTTAGTATGAATATGGAATGTGTTGGTAAGTAGCCCTAAAAGCCTCCCTCTGATTACGCGAAATTTATATTTCGTGTAATCATATAAAAAATTAGAGGGCATTCCCTGCGGTATGATTTTTATGATAATAATTGTGAGGTCCATTTTATGAAAAATATCAATGATTATGAAATGCCCCCTATCGTAAGTGATTTTTTGAGTTATATGCAAATCACAAAAGGAAAATCCATCAATACGGTCCAAAGCTATTTTTACGACCTGCGCTTGTTTCTCCGGTTTATGAAGGTCCGGACAAGGCTTGTCGATGAATCTGCTGATTTCAACGATATTTCCATAGCTGATCTGGATGTCTCCTTTTTAAAAAATATTACTTTAAGCGATCTGTACGCTTTTATGGCCTTTGTCAGCAATAAACGCGACAATTCCTCCTATGCGCGCGCCCGTAAGGTTGCCTGTCTCAAGTCCTTCTTCAAATACCTGACGGTAAAGGCAAAGCTTCTGGATGTCAACCCTGCCGCCGAGTTCGAATCACCTAAAATACTGAAACGGCTGCCCCGCTATCTGAATATTGAAGAAAGCAAACAGCTGCTGAATTCTGTGGAAGGCACCTTTTCTGCACGGGATTATGCAATTATTACCATATTTTTAAATTGCGGGCTTCGATTGTCCGAGCTGGTCGGTATCAATCTGAACAACATCAAGGGCACAACGCTTACCGTTATCGGCAAGGGTGACAAAGAACGCGGCGTTCCCCTCAATAACGCCTGTATCAGTGCAATCGAGGACTACATGAAAATCCGCCCCCGTGATGGTGTGAAGGATCGGAATGCCCTTTTCCTGAGCGAGCGCAAACAGCGGATCAGCAAGGAATCCGTTCAGAAAATTGTCAAGAAATACATCAAAGCCGCCGGCCTGGACCCTGAACGGTATTCCACCCATAAGCTGCGGCATACGGCCGCCACGTTGATGTACAAGTATGGAAATGTGGATATCCGGTCGCTTCAGGAGCTGCTGGGCCACGAGAGCATTTCAACCACCCAGATTTATACGCACCTGGACAGCAACCAGCTGAAAAAGGCCGTTGACAGCAATCCCCTAGCCGGATTTACCAAAAAGCAGCCTCCGGATACTCCATCCGAGTAACAAAAAAAACAATTATTTACTTATTAATTAAATTTCATTATAATGATATAAGCTGTGGCGCTGGATGTTTCCCGGGCATGGCTTCACGGGACGGCGGAACTATTTTTTACTGCGGTTCGTCTGTTTGTAGTAAATGCGAATTGTATATGACGGTTGGTTTGATTAGAGGTTGATATAAATGAATTTACGAAAGTTTTACTTTATTTTGACAATTATTATGTCCACTGTTTTATTCGGTACCGGAATTGGAGTGCTATACTATGTGAACAGTCAGGCACTGGATGCCGAAACGGTCTCTACAAACGCGTCCAGCCCTATTCAGCAGATTTTTGAGCCGTTCATGCAGAATAAGGAGCCCTTTAATGTGCTTTTGCTCGGCGGCGACAAGGTCAATAAAAATTCGGATACGATGATGCTGGCCAATTTTGACCCAACCACCAATAAAATTAATATCATGTCGATACCGCGTGATACAAAAGTCATGATAGAAAATAAAGAGCGGAAGATCAACTATGCTTTTCCTCGCGGAGGCATTGATTTGACTGTCAAGACCGTTTCGGAGCTCCTTGATGTCAATATCAAATACTATGCTTTCGTCGATACGGCTGCATTCCGGGATATTATTGATTTGCTCGGGGGCGTGGATTATTATATACCCGCTGACATGAATTATGACGACCCGACGCAAAATCTGCACATACACCTGAAAAAGGGCCAGCAGCGTTTGAATGGAGCGCAGTCTGAACAATTTATCCGATTCAGGCATCCGAACAAATGGACAAAGGAAATCAAGCAATACTACGACGGAAGCGATTTAAAAAGAATGGAAGCACAGCAGAGCTTCCTGAAGGAATTGATGAGACAAAAATTGAACCTGCAGTATCTTCCCAAGCTTAACAGCATAATCAATGTAGTATTTGAAAATCTGGAAACCAATTTTACTTTAAATGAAGTCATAAAAATGACCGGATATGTCAGCAAATTCAAAGTGGAGAATCTTACATTCATCGCCATGCCGGGCGAACCATACAATGCATCCCCCTGGTATTTTCTATGCGATGTGGAAAAAGCCAGAGCTATTATGGCGGAGAGCTTTATATGCAATGACAGTCTGGTAGAAGCAGACCCTAAAGTCAAGGATTCCTATAAAAACGGCGCAGGTACGGTAAAGAAGCCGGCAGTAAAGGACACGCAGAAAAATCCGTCAAATGCCGAATCCTCCATCAAAGGAACTGACAAAAAAGATCCTTAGGAGAGAATATATATGTTTGACTTGGTTGAAAATATCTTTGTCATGCTCAAGGAAATCATATCGAAGCTGGGC